>JAJYGJ010000044.1 GCA_021790695.1 Nitrospirota bacterium
CGATCTCCGGCCTGGACCGCCAGTTCCACCGCCGCCTTGAGGTCGTTGCCGCCCTTTGCGGCGAGCTTCGCCTTCCCGATCTCGAAATAATCCCTGCCTTTCGCCACCACTTTGTCCGGAAACAGCTTCCCGTAATGGTGCACCGGCGTTTCGCAGGGCGCGATATTCATGCCCGCCTCCCGGATGGAGTCCTCCACCAGCTCGTGCACCGGGTTTCTGAAACGTATTCTCCCGTCGTTCGGGAAGAGCCTCACTTTCGCGCTCGGGATCCATCCGGTGCCGGCCTGCTCGGGGTAAACGCCGTCGTTTTCCCTCCAGCCCCAGACGCCCGGGGAAAGGGTGTAATTTCTCGTGATGATGTGATAAGCCGTGTTTTCAGGCCCCCTGAGAAGTGACCTCAGCGCCTTGCGGCTGGACGCCGAGACGGCCTCGTCCGCGTCCATCACCAGGATCCAGCCGCCGGACGCCTTCGATATGGAAAAATTCCTCGCCGCTGAGAAATCCCCCGTCCAGGCAAAATCGAAGACCTTTGCCCCCAATGCCCGCGCGATGTCCCTCGTGCGGTCGGAAGATCCGGTGTCCACGACTATCATCTCGTCCGAAAGCGGCCTGAGATTAAGGAGCGAACGCACAAGGTTGCCCGCCTCGTTCTTCACGATCATGCACATGGAAAGTTTTTTTGCTTTTTCTTTTTTACCGGCGTCTTCCTCCACGATCTCCTTCGGGCCGACAACGTCCCTGATCCGGAGGGCGACCGCAAGCGAGGCGTCATCGACCCCGAAAGTCAAAAACGCCTCCTCGAGCGTTTCAAGCGCCTCCCGGCTCCGGCCGCTCCTGACGTAAAACTCCGCGAGGATATGCCTTAAACGCCTCATGGACGGATAAAAGGCCGCAGCCTGCTTCACAACCGGCACGGCCCTTCCGAACACGCCGTCATCGGACTTGGAAAGCTCCGCGACGGCGCTGTAATAATTGTTGATTATGTCGTCCGCCTGGGGGGAAAGGACAAAGGCCTTTTCAAAGAGATCAAATGCCTCCTGCTTTTTGCCCTCCGCCCATCTGATCGCTCCAAGGTTCGTGTACGCCTCCGCATAGCCGCCATCGGCCTTTATCGCCTCTTCAAAAAAAGAAGCCGCCTCAGCCAGGGCCCCCTTTTTGAAATGTATGAGGCCCGTCAGATCGAGCGCCCCAGGACCCCGGCGGAGGTCCAGGGCCTCGCCGACCAGCCTTTCCGCCTCCTGCTCCTCTCCCAGGCCGTCGCTGCAATATCCCCTAATCTCGAGAGCCACGGCATCGGGGCCCGCGGATTCCGGCATGTTGGAGAGGACATCCAGGGCGTGCCTGAATTGCCCATTTTCGATCAGCATGCGGGCGAACCGGTAATAGAGCCCCTTTACGAACGGGGCATCGGCAAGGGGGGAATTTTTGACCGCCTCAATAAATATCGCCACCGCAGTTTGAAGGTCGCCCTTCTGTCCCGCATGCGTCGCGGCGTCAAAGAGCTTTATGGCCCGCATCTTCCTCGCCTCCGGCCCCAGCGGATCGAGGCGGCCCCATTTTTTATCGAAAGCCGCCTTGTCCGGGTCTTCCCCGCCTTTTCCCCCGTCTCTTTTTTCACCCTCATCCGGCCCTTCCCTGTAGAGCAGGGCGCCGGCCGCTATGAAACACCTTGCGCCCGCAAGCACCGAGCGCTGCATGAAATCCCATGCGGCATAATGGCGCGAACCGAAGGTCTCGTCGAAACCGCCTGTCTTCTCAAACAGCGCGCGGGGGAAAAGGAGGCAAAAATCGTCAAGTTTCTGCACGGGCACCCGGCAGTGCGCGTTTTTTTGCCGGAGGAGGCGCGCCTGCTCCCGCCAGACTTCGATCCCGATTTTTTCATCCTCGCCGTCCCCGGCCTCCCCGCCTGAAGGCGAGACCGCCCCCTGGAGCCCTTCCGCGCGGTTTGCTACCGGCCCGATCACAGGGGGCGCGGTCATGGCCTCGTCCCCGGAGCCCTCGATGTCCTCCATGCATTCCATCATCCCGGCGAGCCATCCTTCGGCCACCGCCGCGCCGCCCTCCATAAGGAGTATATATTCCCCTGAGGCCGTCTTTATCGCCTGGTTGGCGAACGCGGCAAAACCACCGCCGCTTATTCCGGCGGATTCCATTTCGATGAATTTGTATGCCGGGTTGGCGTCCGCCTGCTTCCTGAGCCATCTGGCCCGGGCCCCGCCAGCGCAGCCGGCGAAGATTATCTCATGGGGCCGGCGGCTATGCTCCTCTATAAGACGCAGGCCCTTCTGGATGTCCTTCAGCCGCTCCGGGACCATGAGCACTATCGAAACCAGCCCTGGAACGTGGTCCTTTTTAGCAGCCGGTTCCCCCTCGGCGTCCTTTCCGCCGTCCCCTTTCACGCCGGACGGCGGGGCGCACGGATTTGGCGGGTTGGCGGGAGGCAATTTTTCTTTTCGGCCCGGTTCGCACCCGTCCGGCCCGGCTTTCTTTACTTTCTCCAATGGTTCTATATTTATTGATGGTCCCGTAACCGTTTCCGCCCGGCTTTTCCCGTTTCCACCCGATTCGACCCAGGCCCGCGGAGTTTCCTGTTGCCCCTCGTCCGGCCCATGGGGTTTTCTTCCCGCGCTCTCTTTTTCCGCCAATTGCCGTTCCTCTTCGGTCAATGCGCGTTTGCGGAGTATAACGCGCATCTCGTCAATCGCCCTCGGCTGCCTCAAAAGCGCCTCATCCGGCATTTTGCCTTTCAGGGTTTTCCCGTAATCGCTCAGGCCAAAATTCATGGAGGCCAGATCGAACCTGGCGTCGGTCCAGCCCAGATACCAGAACCAGTCCGTGTAATACAGCCAGCTTCGCTCGTTGAAGGCGTGTAAATGGGTAGGGTCCTGCCATGCGCCGTAGCTCAGGTCGTAAGGAACTCTTATGTCCATCTCCCCGCCTTCCCTCAGCAGCTTCAGGCATGAAGTCATGAAAACGGCAAGTTCCCGGATATGCTCGATAAGATGGCAGGCGATTATTTTATCGAATGATCCTTTTTCGATTGTGAATTCTCCGAAACGCTCGGTGCTGAGCGTTTTGCCGAACGGGAAGGGCTCATTCAGGTCGCAAACGATATCGGGTTTCCAGTAATCGTTGTAGTCCAGGTTCAAGCAGTCGGGTTTGAAATCCCTGCCGCTGCCCATGTTCAAACACCTCGGATAATCCGTGGGAAAAGCGTTCTTTTCGACGGATTTTCCTCTTTCGGATTTCCCGTTTCCGCTCCGGAAAGATTCCGCCCATGCCAGGCCGGCCCGCAGATAACCGGCCTCGTCCCTCTTTGAGAATATATCGAATGCGGCCTTTTCAAGCGCCGCTCGTCTTTCTTCATCATCGACCAGGGCCTTGCATTCGGAGACGAGACGGCCGTAAGGCGCACGGACGAATGCGCCTTCAAGCCCCGGCTCAATGTCCGTGTTCTCATCGAATTCCGAGACCACGGCCTTGCGGTTTGAAAGCAGATACGAGACCCGGTCCATCTCAAATATCTTCGACTCGTAAAAATGGATGTTCAGGTCCACCTTTGCCCTGGCGATATATGCGTCGAACGCCGCACCGTACACGCCGAATATGTGGACCACGCGTAGGCCTTCCCGCTCCAGCGCTTCCAGCACTTTTTTCCGCCTTTCGTTCATGGACCCGTGGAAAATGACGTCGATGTCCTGGGCACGGGCGGGTTTGATGCGCGTCAACTCCGGCCTGTACCCTATGGGGACATGGAACACGGCCTCCCTGTACCCTAGTGCGACGCACTTTTCAATGTTCCGGACACTGTAGTCCCAGACCGGAAAACACCCGAGCAGGGGTCTTACCGCCGCCCACATGGAAGAGGGATCGGCCTGCTCAAGGTTATAGATGATCGATTTTTCGGGAAGGCCGGCCGCCTGCTCCGGCGTAAGGAGATGGGAACCAAAGATGATATTCAGACCGTCAGGAAGAAAATTGTTCACTCCCAGGGTCGCCTCGTAACCAAGCGCCCTGAGCCCGTAGAAAACATTCTCCGCTATCTGCCGGAATACCATGCTGTGCGGATACCCCGGCGGCGAAACGATGACCACCGCCGCTCTGTCTCCAACCGGATTTTTATTCAAGTTTTTCTTCCTCCCAATCAGCCGAATGTATCAAAAACTTTGACCGGTTAAATGCAATTATTATGCCAGTAAAATCGGACTGGAAACGGCATAAATTTGACATTCCCATGATAAAAAGAGCGGGGAAGGACGGCGCCGTCCGGCTTGTTTCCGGAAAGATCAGAGGAGGCCGCAGACATATTTCCCGATTGCCAGCGAACTTGTCAGCCCGGGGGATTCCATTCCCAGGAGATTTATGAATTTCGGGTATCCCCTTTCAGCTTCATCCGCGATATAAAAGTCTTTGACTTCCCTGTCGGCGGGGCCCTGAATCTTCGGCCTGATACCGGCCGCATCCGGCGCCAGGTCATCGCAATCTATGCTTCTGAATATCTTTTTCGCCCCGGCGCAGAAATCTCCCGTTTTGAGGACGTCGACCGTGTAATCATCGATATCCGCGATATATTCGGCGTCGGGTCCGAACCTGAGCCTTCCGGCCAGGTCAATCGTTGCGTGGATGCCGAGGCCCGCGAGCCGTTCAGACGGCACCGGGTACACGAGATGACGGCAGGTGTGCCTGCCCGAGTAGGCAAAATAGACCCCTTTGCACGGGAACTGCGCGGCGGGCGCCATTCCCAGGAGCATTGCAATCCCGGGCGCATGGAGCCCGGCCGAGTTTATTACATACTCCGAAGCGAATGTCGTGCCGTCTTGCAGGCCGACTTCGTACATGCCGCCGGAAAAACGGACCGACACGACGCCGAAACCATACAGCACGGTCCCGTTATTGGCCTTTATCTCCGCTTCCATGGACTTCATAAACCCGTGGGAATCGAAGACCCCCGTCTCGCGCGAGAAGATGGCCGAATGCACATTCATATCGGGTTCGATCTCAAGCGCTTCTCCGGCGCTCAGCCTTTCCACGTTTTCCACGCCGTTTTCAAGGGCCCTCGCGTACAGCCTTTCAAGCCCCTCAACCTCTCCCGCCACCGTCGCCACTATGAGCTTGCCGCATTTGTTGTACTTGACCCCATGCCTGTCGCAGAAACCGTAGAGGAGCCTCCTGCCCTCCACGCATAGCCTGTGTTTGAGCGAGCCCGCCGGATAATAGATTCCCGAATGTATGACCTCGCTGCTGCGGCTGCTCGCGCCCCTACCGAAGGTGTTTTCCTTCTCGACCACGAGGACATCGGTCTCACCCCTGTGGCTTTCGGAAAGCTCCCTGGCGATTGCCAGGCCTATTGCCCCAGCGCCTATGACGGTGAACCTGAAGGCGTATTCCGGCATTCCCAAGTCCTATGGGGAAGCCGCCAGATATTCGGTAAGGGCGGCCTTCCAGTGCGGCATCGAATCAAGTCCGATTTTCTCAAGCGCGGCATTTTCCAGCACGGAGTATTTGGGGCGCGGGACCTTCGCCGGAAATTCGCCGGGCAAGGCCCTGGCGAGCCTGGTTCCGACACCTTTCAGTTCGAATACTGCGCGCGCGAACTCGTACCAGGAGCAGCCGCCCCGGGACGTGCAATGATAAAGTCCGTAGGATTGCGTTTCAGTCAGTTTCACGAGCTGGTTCGCCACGTCCGGAGTGTGCGTCGGGGAGACGAATTCGTCGTCCACCACCCTGACCTCCTCCCGCTCGCGGGCAAGTTTCAGCATCAACTGGACGAAATTAAGTCCATTTTTGGCCCTGCACGGGGATTTTCCATAGAGCGCGGACACCCGCGCCACGAAGTGCCTCTTCGCGATCGTCCTTACGAAAATCTCACCCGAAAGTTTCGTGTTGCCGTAAACGTTCAAGGGAGACGGGCAGTCCTCCTCGACATAGGGGGCGGCCTTCAGTCCGTCAAACACGTAATCGGTGCTGACATGGACCAGGACAAAACCCAGGTCGTTTGAAAGGACGGCCAGGTTCCGCGCCCCGGCTCCGTTTACCGCAAAGGCCCGCATGGGGTCTTTCTCGCACAGCTCGACATTGTGCGCGGCCGCCGTATTTATCACAAGGTCCGGCTTGATTTCTCCAAGGACTTCCCGGCACGACTCGGGGGCCGAAACGTCCATCATGTCATGAGTGACGCCTGAGGTTTCAAAGCCGGCCCTCCGGTAGGCGGAGGACACATCCGAGCCCAACTGGCCGTTTGAGCCGATAACGCAGACCCTCATCCTCACCCTCCTATCGCGCTCAATTTCTTGAAAACACGGATGTTGTAGTAGAGGTCGTTTTCAAAATCCCTGAACCTTTCCAGGTTTTGGGCCAGGTCCTTCACTATGGCCCTTATATCGTTCTTGGGCTTGAAGCTAAGGATGTTGACCGCGTTCTCGCAGCTTACCTTGTAGTTCCTGAAATCCTTTATGTTCTTGATCGTTATTTTCGCATCGAGGCCCAGGAACTCCTGGACGCCTTCCCTGACGTAGTCCGCGACCTCGCCGACCGTGAAATTCCCCGAGGCTATGTTGAAAATGCCTGATATCTCCTCCGGGGACTCGATGGCCCTTATGTAGGCGGAGGCGGCGTCCTGCAGGGAAAGGATGGGCCGCCAGATGGCCGGGTTGTTGACGGTTATGACTTTTTCGGACAGGGCACACTTGAACATCGTATTGACAATCAGGTCCAGCCTCATCCTCGGGCTGTAGCCGCATATAGTGCCCTGGCGGAAGCAGATCACGGAAAAATTTTCGTCCCTGAGCTGCATGGAGGAAAACTCGCCCTGCAGCTTGGAAATGCCGTACGGGTAATTCGAGATGGCCGGAGAAGTCTCGTCGTAAAGCTGGTTCACGGTGT
>JAJYGJ010000007.1 GCA_021790695.1 Nitrospirota bacterium
CAGGACCGTAAGGGTTAATAATAGAGTCAGCTTGTATCCCGCATGGGCAGATAAGTGACTTCCTAATTTGGTTTTTTTGGTGGTTTTGATTCTTGACGACTGCACTGGACACACCTCCGGCTAATTCGTGGATACGGAATTCTTCATTTTTTTTAAACTGTGGACGCCAAGTACTTGGGAAGCTCATGTACTATAACCGGGCATCCCCGCCGGAAGATGTAACCGAAATCACACCGCCCCAAATATTTCGCAAGCGCCTGTTTTACCGAAGGCGGCAAGAAACCCCGGTGTTAAAATCCTCTTTAGGCAGGCCGGTCCCGCCAAATGCCCTTCGGAAAGATGTCGAATGCGCGCGGCTCATAAACGCGATTGACAACGCCGTATTTTGAGATACACTTGAGGAATAAGGCCACTGTAAGTGGGAGAGCGAAGCCCTGCCAGCCGTCATCAAAATCCTGCGATTTCCTTGCGATGGCATACTGATGAATCATTCCACGCAAATTCCCAGTCTCTTAACCCCCCTGCGGTATAGTTTCTGTAAATGGGCTGCGTTTTAAGGTTTTATCCACGATTGCGGAGGAAAAATGATATCTCTATCGAAAGTCGGCGCCCGCTTGAAATCAGGGCAGTCAAAGGCAGCCAATCCCGCGCGGACCATACGCGTGGAGCCGTCTTCCGGGTGGGTTTCTCTGAGGCTCAGTGAATTATGGGAATACAAGGAACTCCTGTATTTCCTTACCTGGCGGGATGTCAAAGTGAGATACAAGCAGACATTATTGGGAGTGGGATGGGCCGTTATTCAACCGTTTTTCACCATGGTGGTCTTCAGTCTCTTCTTCGGCCGGCTGGCCAAGATGCCGTCCGACGGGGTCCCATATCCCGTCTTTACTTTCACCGCCCTGGTGCCATGGACATTCTTTTCCAACGGGTTGAGCCAGGCGTCCAACAGCCTGGTGGGCAGCGCCAACCTCATTACAAAGGTGTACTTTCCCCGGTTGGCGATCCCCATTGCCTCGGTGCTGGTGGGCGTAATTGATTTTTTCCTGGCATTTGCAATATTGATCGGCATGATGTCCTATTTCGGAATTGCCCCGACCATCAATATATTGTGGCTGCCCCTGCTGCTGGCGCTCGTCATTGTCATATCTCTCGGGGTCTCCCTCTGGCTTTCGGCCCTGAATGTGCAATTCCGCGACGTCCGCTATGTCATCCCCTTTCTGACGCAGTTCTGGCTTTTTGCAACGCCGATTGCCTACCCGAGCAGCCTGTTGCACGAACCCTGGAGGACCCTGTACGCCATCAATCCCATGGTCGGAGTGGTGGAAGGTTTTAGGTGGGCCCTGCTGGGGGCGAAGACGGCGCCGGGCCCGATGATAATCGTTTCCTCGTCGGTGGCCCTCCTGGTGCTCGCGAGCGGCGCACTGTATTTTCGCCGCATGGAAAAGACCTTTGCGGACATAGTGTAGAAGATGAGAGGACCCCTGGCGCTTCAAAAAACAAAAATCCCCCGTGTCAGAGGCCTCCGGTCATGAGCGGCATCGCCATAAGATTAGACAATATTTGCAAGAAATATCGCATAGGACGCGCGGAGCAAAATTACAGGACCTTGCGGGACGCCATAAAGGACGCCCTTGCCGCGCCCTTTCGAAAGACATTCAGGCTGCTCGCGGGCCGGGGCGCGGAAAAAGCAAAAGCGCATGATGAAATATGGGCGCTGAAAGATATTTGCTTCGAAGTCCGGCCGGGCGAAGTAATGGGCGTGATAGGTCGAAACGGCGCGGGCAAGAGCACGCTGCTTAAAATACTCTCCCGAATCACCGAACCCACACGCGGATACGCCGAAATCCAGGGAAGGGTCGGCTCCCTTCTGGAGGTCGGCACGGGATTCCACGCCGAGCTCACCGGCAGGGAAAACATCTACCTCAATGGCGCAATTCTTGGAATGGCGCGCATCGAAATCAAGCGGAAGTTCGACGAGATAGTGGCTTTCTCCGAAGTGGAGAAGTTTATCGATACGCCGGTTAAACATTACTCGAGCGGCATGTACCTGCGGCTGGCCTTTGCGGTTGCGGCGCACCTGGAGCCGGAGATACTCATTGTCGACGAAGTGCTGGCCGTGGGCGACGCCCGTTTTCAAAAGAAATGCCTGAACAAGATGGAGGATGTGGGCCATAAGGGCAGAACGGTCCTTTTCGTATCGCATAACATGCCGGCGGTCACGCGCCTGTGCAAGAGGGCGATTCTGCTTGAAGAAGGCATTTTGAAAACGGAGGGGCCCTCTTACAATGTAGTCGGTTCGTACCTGAATTCCGGCCACTGTAATGCCGCCGTGCGCGAATGGTCCGACCCCTCGAAGGCGCCGGGCAATGACATCGTCCGTCTGCGCGCGATAAGGGTGCGCACGGCGGAGGGCAGGATCGCGGAGACCGTGAATATCAGCGAGACATTTGCGATTGACATGGAATATGATGTCCTCCAGCCGGGGTGTTTCCTCATGCCGTGGCACCATTTCTTCAATGGCGAGGGGATAAGGCTCTTCGAGGCGCACGATACCGACGCGGCCTGGCTGAGGCGTGAACGCCCCGCAGGACATTATGTAAGCACGGTCTGGATATACGGCAACCTCCTGGCCGAGGGAATAATATATGTCTCATCGGGCCTGACGAGGCTGCAGCCGACAGAGCGCATGTTCCATGAACGCGATTCCGCGGTCTTCCAGGTCGTCGACCACGACAGCAACTCCCCTGCCCTGGGCGGCTGGACAGGCACAATGGAAGGCGCCGTGAGGCCCTTTTTCCAGTGGACCACCCGGCTAAGACGGACCGGCGAGAAACCCGCTATCTGAAACCAGGGGCAACCGCCGAGGGACTGACCGTCCGGAGATATGCACTTTCACCATCAAAAACAAACCGGGGAAAAATTGTGAATGGCCCGCTCGTTTCCATCATAACTTGCACTTATAACAGGGTCCGGATGCTGATGGAGACCGTTTCGAGCATTCTTGCCCAGCAATATGCTCCGGTGGAGAACCTCGTCGTCGATGACGGCTCCACCGACGACGCCCAAAAGGCAATCGCGGCCCTTGGAGACAAAATCCGCTATCACCATCAGGAACATAAGGGGTTTGCCGCCGCGCTGAACTTTGCATGCCAAAAGATGGCCCGAGGCGAATACATCGCAATCAACGATGACGATGACCTTATGCTGCCCGGCCGTATTTCCAGTCTTTACGGGGCACTGAGTCGGTTTCCTCAGGCGGTCCTGGCCATCGGAGACGCCGAGATGGTTGACGCCGAAGGCAACCGGACCGGCAAGCGGATCAATCCCGATATTGAAATCGAGTGGGACGGGCCGATATTAATAGAGGACGGCTATAAGGCAATTATGTGGCCCTTAATCAGACCGGCGACGTGCGCAACGCTCTTTAGAAAGACCGATGGTGAGCGCATAGGCTGGTTTGATGAAGGATTTTCGAGGGGCGGCGACACTGATTTTTTCGGCAGATTGGCGCAGTTGGGCCCAATCGTCTACCTGCCCCGCGTGGTTGCCTGCTACCGGAGGGGACACCCGTCCAAGTGGAGCAACAATATCGCCAACAATCTTCTTTGCGAATATAGCAATCTCATGTTGTTTAAAAAACACCTGGAGTCCGTTTGCGGCGAGCGGAGGGAAATGGCGGAAAGGTTGCAGACCAGGATGCTTCATACCCTGAAAATGATCGCGTTTCTTGCGTGCCAGGCTGAAAACGCGGCCGGGGTAAGCAAAGACGAGCTCATGAACATAAAAAACGGCCTGTCATTGCTGGACATGAAAAAACGCCTTGCCTATGAATGGTATATCAGGATACGGCTGCCCCTGAGGAACGCCATAAGAGGGCAATGACAATGGAACAAGCCAATATGACGCATATTCAGATTGCTTAAAACAGGGTAAGGGGCCATCATGTTCTTCAACTATATCTGGCAATCTTCCGGCTTTACCCGGCGGGACGCGCATGACAGATTTTCCTCGGTCCTGCAGAAACAGCGCGAATTATATGGAAGCGCGTTCGGACTGGAGCCGGCCGTGAAGACAAAACAGATCGGCAACATACTTCTGGGCCAGCTCCGGTACGAAGCGGGCGTCGTCGGGTGGGAGCCTTGGATTGACGCCGGTGATGCGGGCATCGCGTGGGGGGGGATTTGCGAAGATTATCTGGGCGGGAAGCTTGACGCCGCCAGGATAGATGAAATAAGGCAACTCCTGGCTAATGATCCGGGGAAACTCCTTGCCTGGGACGGCATGTTTTCCGTTGCGCTCTGGGATGAAAAAGAAGGCAAAGTGTTCCTTGCGACAGCGGCAACGGAGTGCCCCACCCTATGGCATACGGAGGGGCCATGCGGCTGGGCCTCGGGCCCGCGCGCCTCGCCCCTGCTGGAACTGGTAGGCCGCAAGGCGGAGCCGGATATGGATGCCATGCGCCTATACCTGCTGTTCGGATATTTTATCGGCGGACACTCGCCTTTCAGGCATGTAAGCCGCGTCCGCGACCGGCAACTGATCACTATCGGGCAAGACGCCGCCCCTGTCTTCAACACTTATGCCTCCCTGCGGGAATACCTCGGTTGCGGCCTGAAAAATGCGGACTGGAGGCAGACCGTCGGCTTTGCCGCAAACAGGCTCATTGAAAGGGTCAATACGCAGATAAAGCACAGCCTGGAGCCGGTTGTGCTTTTGACGGGGGGACGCGACAGCAGGTCCATCGCGGCAGCGGCAAAAAAAACAGGCCATGATTTTACGGCGGCCACTGGAGGGCCCGCGGATTCCCAGGACGTCGTCATCGCCGCCCGGGTCGCAAAGCTATTGGACATAAAACACAGGCTAACCGGCGATGCCGCGCCTCCGGAGCTTTTGCGCAGATCCATTGAGCGGATCAGGACGTGGACGCAAATGACCGAGGGTATCATCCCCATTGATTACAGCCTGCACATGAAAGATTTTTTTGAGGCAAAACTCCCGTTTCCGGCCGAACGGGCCCAATACCTTCACGGCCTGGAGCCTGGTATCGGCCGCGGTTCATTCTATCCGCATTATCCCGACGTCGATGTCGCGGATATTTCGGCAATGACGCTCAGTGATGTCCACTCATTCGTGACAAACACAAATAAAAACCACTACCTAAAATCAAGCAAAGCGGCCGATGACCTCCTGGAGGACATCTACCTCCGCCTTGACAGCGACATCCAGGAGACCGGGGGCAACACCCATCACTGGTTCGAATTGCTTTTGTGGAGGGAGAGAGGGCTTATCTGGGGCATGGACCTGGAGTCAATCAAGAACCCTGTCAGATGGGCGTGGATGCCCCTCTTCGACAGGGAACTCATGGCGTTGAGCTGGAACCTGACAATCGATCAGAAGATAGAGGCCCGGCTTTTGCTGGATGCCTCCGCGGCCATGGTGGCGGACCTTGCTGATATGCCATGCACTCAGTATACCGGCGGCAGGAGGACGGGACTGGCCGGCCGGATAAAAAACAGAATACGCTCCGGGATGCGCCATTATTCGAGACGTATCGGCGGCACATCCTGCCGGAACGAAGGCGCGCCGGACCAGCCGGGCTTTTGGGAGGCGGGCCTGCTGAATAATGGCGGTCATATATGGGATGAATTTATCGACGGGAAGGACCTGCAAAAGATCATCAGGATATCGCCGCATAACGCGCTTTTGTGGAGGCTGACAACCGTAAATTTCCTTGCTGAGGCATTTTTCTGAACCGTCGCCGCCGCAGCCCGGCCCGTTTTCAGAGGGCACGCCGATATGGAGAACCTCTTATGCTTAAGAAACGCATTTGGCGGATGGCTGGAAAAAATGAACGTTGTTCCTAAAAGCCCCCTGGTCAGAATGAAGCTCGCGTTTGGCCGGCTTTACTCCAAAATGTTTTCGGACGGCAAGGCGGCCGGCGTTGCCATTTCCTTTGATGACGCCCATGTCGATGAATGGTATTGCCTGAAAGACCTCTTCGGCAGATACGGCGCAAGGGTCACCTTTTTTGTCAGCAACTTCGATCTGTTGCCGGGGGAATCGATTGAAAAATTGAAGATGTTGCGGGACGACGGGCATGAGATCGCCTTCCACGGCCTAAGGCATCTCAGCGCGGGCAAGTTCGTTCAGGAGCATTCGCTGGATGAGTACCTGGAAACGGAGATTTTTCCCGGTATCGATGCCATGAACAAAGCCGGGTTTTCACCGATGGCCTTTTCGTATCCCTATGGAGTGCGCGCTCCCCATATCGATGCGGCGCTCCTGAAATATTTCAGGCATGTCAGAGGGGTGGCCTGCACCGATAATAAAAGAAGACTGACCGACATCGGGCAGATTTATTGCGGACATGAAGGAAGGAGATTCTTCGCCGCGGGCATCGACAACGTATACGGAAACAGCGTCGAGGAAATACGCGCCGCCATGAAAAAGGCGCTCGAAAAGGGAAAGACCCTCCTTCTTTTTGCTCACAGGACTTCCAGCGAACCGGGCGATTATTGCACGCCTGTTGCAAGGATAGAATCCGTACTCGAATATGCCTCGGGAATCGGCCTGAAATTCTATACGATCAAGGATATCTAAAAGGGGAACGATTGTGAAAATCTTGTTCATTTATTCGTCCGAGGGCGTGGACCCATCATCCGAACCGCTCAGGTCGTGGTCGAAAGTGCAATTTGGCATCTCTTATATCTCCGCCGTTTTGAGGGCCCATGGTCACCAAACGAAGCTCCTGGTCCTGGGAAGCGACAGTTGGGAGAAAAGTCAACGGCTCATAAGCTCATACATGGAGGAATTCGACCCGCGTATTGTCTGCTTCACGGCAGTATTCTCCCAATTCTCCGTCATTGAGAAAGCGGCGCGGCATATCAAAAAAAATTGGCCGGACAAGTATTACGTCATTGGCGGAGTACACGCAACCCTCAATCCCGGGGCTGTCATCAGGGGCCCCTTTGACGCCCTCTGCGTGGGAGAAGGGGAATATCCCGTCCTGGAGTTGTGCGCTCAACTGGAAGGCGGGGAGGTCCCGCACGGGATATCGAACCTGTGGTTAAAATCCCCGGACGGGGAAATAAGCCGGAGCGCGCCGCGCGACTTCATCAGGGACCTCGACATATTGCCATTTCCGGACCGCGAGATGTGGGCCCCCTGGATAAAAAAGGACCCGAATGATGAAATAACGGTGCTTGCCGGCCGCGGCTGCCCTTATGACTGCACGTATTGTTCCAACCACGCAATCCGGAGGGTCGCGGCAGGTAAATACGTCAGGATGCGCTCCCCCGAAAGCATTGTCCTGGAAATAGCATCCATATATGATGCCTGTCCTCAACGCAAAATCTATCTCGAAGCCGAATCGATAGCCCTGGAGAAGAGATGGACCTTTGATTTCTGCGATAAGCTGGCGTCTTTTAACGCGTCGATAGGAAACGCCATCTCATACGGGTGCAATTTCCGCGTTTCAAGGCAATCATTGGATGAGGAACTCTTTGCCGCGTTTGAGAGGGCAAATTTTTACAAGATAAATATCGGCCTGGAAGCCGGCAGCGAAAGGGTGCGGCGCGAGGTGCTCAGGCGCAACTACTCGAACGATGATTTCCTGAAAGCCGCTTCCATGGCCCGCAGGCACGGGATGGCGGTCAATGTATACAATTTGATCGGCATTCCGGGAGAGTCCCTCGCCGACCATATGGAGACGGTCCGCATAAACCGCCTCTGTCAGCCCGACAACCTCTGCACAAGCATATTTTTCCCCTACCCTGGGACCGAACTCTACAGGACCTGTATCAGTCAGGGGCTCATAAAGGATTTTGTCAATACGACGAAGGAACGGCGGACAGCGGTGCTGGACCTGCCGGGCTTCTCCAGCGCCCAGATACAGGAGGCCTACGGGCTGTTTGACAGCCGCGTCTACAAGGGGCGCTTCCCGTGGTGGAAGAATTTGCTTCGCGCCGCATACGGACGCGTGCCCGCGCAGGCAAGGTCCGCCATAAGCCGGGCGATGGTCAAAGTCCCGATAATGCGCGGCCTGCGCGAAGGCCTCAAGGCAAAATTGTTCGGACCCGCAAAAAAAGCGCATGATCAATCTTTACAGATATAAAGAAATACTGGTTTACCGAACCGGATGCTAGTCAGGATCAGGCCGTTTCTGGACGTCGGCAAAATTTCAAGGGCCTTGGAGCGGGCCACGGAGCTTGATGACCGTCCGATAAAGGAGTTCGAGATCGCCTTTGCCCGCCGGCTCGGGGCCCCCGGCGCGGCGGCCGTTGACAGGGGCAGGTCCGCCCTTCTGCTTGCCCTGAAAACATTGGGCATAAAGGGAGGTGATGAAGTCATCGTTCAATCTTATACCTTTCACGTGGTTGTTGACGCCATACTGGAGCTTGGCGCCAGACCGGTGCTCGCGGACAGCCGCCTGGACGATTTCAATGTAGACCCCCGCGCAATCGAAAGGGAAATAACCCCCAGGACAAGGGCGATCATCGTGACCCATCTGGGCGTTCCATGCGATATGGGAGAAATCAGCGCCATTGCCCGGAAACATGACTGCTATCTCATAGAAAACTGCGCCCATACGCTTGATGCCCAGTGCGATGGGAAAAAGGCAGGCGGGTTCGGAGACGTGTCGTTCTACAGCTTCGATATCGACAAACCGATTTCGACCGGTGACGGCGGAATGCTCCTGATCAACAACGCCGACCTCCTTGAAAAGGCGCGCGGCATACTTGACGGCTACGGCAGGGTGCCTTTTGAAAAAGAGAAGCAGACCGTTTACGGGCTCCTTCTGCAACATTTTGTGACCGGTGATGGGGTTTATCCCGAAGACGGCTTCCTGCCGGTCGACTTCGGCAAGAAAGCGGTAAAAAAAGACCGGCGTCTGCTGTCGCTTGTGGAAAAGGCGGCATGCCAGGGGGGTACCGATGGATTCCGCGAGCGCATATTGCCTTATCTGCAGCGCAATCGCCTGCTATGCGAAAAAAAATCCCGGACCGGAGATATCATTTCAAGGGCCGCCAGTCGGGCAGGTGTTGCCCTTGGCCGGATGAACATACCGAAAATAGATTCCCCCCTCCTGTTGATGAATTCCCTCAGGAGCGCGGTCGGCATCGAATGCCTGAAGGATTTTGACAACTGCAAGGCACTCCGGGACCAAAACACGCAATATTATATCGACCATCTGGACACGGCCGCATTCGGACACCCGCGGATAGACAAAGGGAAAAAGACCGCCTTCATCCGGTATGCCGTTTTGAACAATACGGGGTGCGAAAATTCCCGGATTACCGCAGCGGCAAGGAAACGGGGGTTCGAAATAGGCATCTTCAACTGGAGCGCGCCCGTCCACCTGTGTTATCCCTACAACAGGCTGCTGGATTTCGAACGGTCAAAATTACATAACAGCGAGCATCTGGGCAGGAGGCTCCTCAGCCTCCCGGTGCATCCCTACGTCGGCGAGGAGGCACTGGAGAGGATATGCCGCTTCCTGAACGGTTTCACCTCCTGAACGGTTTTGCCGAATGACAGGCAGGCACATGCAAGGCGATCTTCTTACCGACAGTATCCCTTATACCAATTCGATCTTCCAGCAGCCGTGGTGGCTTGACGCGGTCGCGCCCGGCCGATGGCGTGAGATTGCGATAAAGAAGGGGGAGGAAACCCTCCTGAGATTCCCCTATGTGACAGAGTCGAAAAATGGTTTTACCACCCTGAGCATGCCGCCCGTCACGCAAACCCTCGGGCCGTGGTTGAAACCCCGGCAGGGAAAGCACTCCAGCCAGTTGTCCCTTCAGAAGGAGCTGATGGCAGAGCTTATCCGGCGGTTGCCGCCCTTCGACAGCTTCTACCAGAGGTTCCATTATTCCATAACCAACTGGCTTCCCTTCTACTGGAACGGGTTTAGCCAGACGACACGTTATACCTATGTCATTGAGGACCTGAAAAATCCGGACAGGATCTGGGACCAAATGAAATCAAACATCCGCAACAAGATACGAAAGGCGGAAAAGTCCGGCGTCAGGGTGGTAGATTCCGATGACATCGAGACGTTTCTTGATTTAAACGAGATGACCTTTAAACGGCAGGGGCTGCCGCTGCCTTTTCCGAGGGATTTCGCGCGGCGGCTGAATTCGGCATGCGTCAGTAAAGGCGCCCGCAAGCTCTACATTGCATACGGTCCGGACGGCCGCCCCCAAACCGGCCTTTTTTGCGTTCATGACGGATATTGCATGTACAATCTGCTGCAGGGCGGCGACCCCGCATTAAGGGGAAGCGGCGCCAATGCGCTCGCCATGTGGGAGTCGATAAAATTCGCCTCGAAAACGGCCGAGGTATACGATTTTGAAGGCTCCATGATTGAACCGATCGAAGAATTTTTCCACAGTTTCGGCGCAATCCAGAAACCGTATTTCGAGATATCGAAGGTAAACAGCCGCAGGCTGAAGATGCGCCATTATGGACGCGAACTCCTGAAAGTCCTCCTGCACAGGTAAATAAAACTGACAATCGACAGATAAGACACGCGAAACCGGACCAGGATGATTACGATACGCATCGCCGATAATTTCATACCCGAAAGGACGTACAGCATCGACGTCCTGTTTTCGGAGTTCCTGGGGCTCGACTATAAAATCATGGTCGATAACGCCGCGCGCGACTATGAGATAATTCTGGAAAACGGCAATACCCTTCTGGTGAGGGACATTTTCTTCGGGAAGTTCAAAGACGGCCTGGATTATCTCGATGAGGACCAAATCCCCCTGAAGACGCCCCATTTCGAAAACCCGTTTACTGCGGCGTCGGATATCCCGGCAATTTTCGGCACCGATGAGCTTGTAATCAGGCAGGGGAAAATCGTCTGCGGCATCGACATCTTCGCATCTTCCTTTTTCATGCTTACCCGCTGGGAGGAATGCGCGAACAAGAGCAGGGATTCTCACGACCGTTTCCCAGCTCATGAGTCGCTGGCCCATAAACGGCGCTTTCTCCATCGCGCGGTCGTCAACGAGTACGTTGAGATGCTGTGGAACATGCTGAGCCATCTAAAGTGCGGACAGGCGAGGAAGGAAAGGGCATTCAGGATTTTTGCGACCCATGATGTGGACGCCCCCTTCCTTCATGCGATGAAAAGCCCGCTTGCCGCCGTAAGGCAGATGGGCGGGGACCTTATCAGGAGGAAGGACCCGAGGGCCGCCCTTGACAATTTCAATTCCTGGTCGAAAATAGCCGGCGGCGATGCGAAACGGGACCCCTATAATACGTTTGGCTTCATCATGGACCTCAGCGAGCAATTCGGCCTGCAAAGCACCTTCCTCTTCATGGCCGACCGCAGGCAGCCGGAATATGACGGAAATTACAGCATCGGCCACAGGTCCCTGAGAAGGCTTATGGCGGACATGCACGGCAGGGGACACGATATCGGTCTTCATGCGAGTTACGGGTCCTTTGACGACCGGAAACAGACGAAAAAAGAGTTGGACATATTAAAAGCCGTCTGCTTTGAGGAGGGCATCGGACAGCGGCAGTGGATGAGCCGCCAGCACTTCCTGCGGTGGGAGACGCCGACCACTTTCAATAACCTCGAGACCGCGGGCATAAATTATGATTCCACGCTGTCCTATGCCGACGCGGCGGGCTTTCGCTGCGGCGTCTGTTATGATTACCCTGCTTTCAATATCCTGGAGCGGGCCCGCCTCAATCTGCGCGAAAGACCGCTGCTGGTCATGGAATGCACGATAATCGATGAACGCTATATGGGCCTCGGGGCCGGAGAAGCGGCCTTTTCCTTTATTAAATCGATCAAGGACACATGCCGCCGTTTTAAAGGCGATTTCGTAATCCTCTGGCATAATACCAGACTCGTTGCCTCGCCGGAGCGCCGGCTCTACAGCAGGATACTGAGGGCCTGAGGCTCCTGATGCGCGGCCCTTTAATCAGCGTAATAATGCCGCTCTATAATAAACGGCCGTATGTCGCCCGGTCCATAGGGAGCATAATGGAGCAGACCTACCGCGCCTGGGAGCTGATAATCGTCGATGACGGCTCCACTGACGGCTCGTCGGATGCGGTCCCCCGGGGCGACCGGCGGATCAAGCTGCTGCGGCAGGCCAACATGGGACCGGCGGCCGCGCGCAATAAGGCGTTCCGTGCGGCCGCAGGGCAATATCTCGCATTTATCGACGCCGATGACTGCTATTACCCCTACAAGCTCGAACATGAAATGGGGCTCCTGTGGCAGCGGCAGAAGGCCGAATGGATGATGTCGGCTTACGATTATCAGTTGAACGGCAGGACAACCAGGCATTACATGAAAGACATAGGCGGGGCGGAGATCAAGGAAGAGACGAGGGTCTTCGAAGACGCCCTCACCGAGCTGACAGTCGCCGGCTGGCCCAGCGACGGCCTGTTCATGAAAAAGACATTGTTTGAACGGCTGTCCGGTTTCAACGAGGACATGAGGTACGGCGAGATCACCGAGCTTATATTGCGGTGCGCCCTCATGCAGCCAAGGGTGCTGATATGTCACATCCCCCTCTATCTTCATATAGATGTGCCGGAGAGTACGGCAAAGGCGACGAAGCACAAAAATGAATATCACCGGCACATGGGGATGAGCCTGCACGATCTCGGCAAAAAGTACCCGCGATATGCCGCGTTCCTGATGAGCGGCAGCTCCGCCTGCATGATCTCATATGGCGCGTCTCTGGTGCTTGGCGGAAGGGGCAAAGAGGCCCGCAGGTTCCTCCGAGAGGAGTTTCCTTTTGAGCGCGACATACGTTGGTGGAAACTGTGGACGACCAGCTGGTTGCCAGCGCGGCTGCTTGTCCGGATGCTGAAGACGGTCAAAGGGTGGTGATAAAATGCGCGAATTCTACAAGCCGGGAATAATGATTATTCTCTTGGCGATCATTTTTTGCCTCTCCGGCGCCCTCATTGGAGACGCCCTTGCGGCGGTCTATTATGTATCGCCCACTGGCAACGATGACGCCCGGGGCACATACGCGGCGCCATGGGCAACTTTCATCAGGGCCATGATAGCCCTCAGGCCGGGCGACAGCCTGTATCTGAAGGACGGCGTCTATTACCAATCTCTTGATGTAACGGTGTCGGGCAGGGCCGGCAAGGCGATAGTTTTCAGGGCGGTAAATGACGGCAAGGCCGTCGTCGACGGCCGGTGGATAATGAGGGCGCTGCGGATCGCCAACCGCTCCCATGTCGAAGTGGACGGCATAACCTTCAGACATAGCGGCGGCGGCTCCAACGCCCATGGACTGGATATAAGCGGTTCCGACCATATAGTGCTAAAGCGGGTCATTGCCGACGGCTCCTCGGGGTACAATTCCGCTGTAATCAGCCTCTGCGGGGTAAAAGACAGTTTAATCGAGGACTGCGCGGGGTCGGGGCCGGGCAGGGTCGTCCTAAACATACTCGACTGCAGGAATATAACCGTAAGACGGTGCTGGCTCGACTGGTCGGGCCCCAGCACCGGCGGCGGGGACACCTCAAGCATCGCCCAGATATATGACTCCTCCCACGTGCTAATGGAAAATAATATCGGCGTCAACATGACCCACACGCCGACCGACGACCTGAGCATATGGGCGCATTACAAGAACGCCGATCACAATACGTTTATAGGAAATGTCGTCTATCATACCTCGGCCTATTCGGCGGGCGGTTTCAGGGACACTGCCGAATATGGAAGCCATTCATCATATGGGCGGTTTGAAGATAACGTCTCAATATTGCCCGTCGCGGGGGCCTACCACAGTGTGGACGCCGACGTTATCGGGACAGACCATCACATCTCGAAAAACAATACTTATGTGGGAGACGGCGGAGGCGAAGGCTTTTTTGTCCACGAACGGCCCAACAGGGCGGACCAGGTAACGACAGCGGCGGTGGAAAACTGCTCCTTCATCAATGTGGGGGCCGGAATTTATGCAAGCAGCAGCGGCGACAACACGGTTTCCGCGCACAAATACAATAATTTCTACAAGGTGCAGGCATGCCTTTGGAACAAGAAACAAATGGTCCCTCCGGGGCTCGACAGGTCGGAGAAATGCAATACCTTGAACCCCGGATACGACGCCAGGTACGGAAAAGGCGCTTATCTTATGGCGCCGGCGGCGCTCAAAGGCAAGGGAGAAGCCGGGGCGGACATAGGCGCATCGGTGATATACCGCTATCAAAACGGGGTGCTCACCGGCGTGCCGCTTTGGCCCTGGCCCATGGAGGCCAGAATTCTCGCCGAGTTCCACCTGAGCCCCACCTGGGAGGCAAAGGGAGGCATATGGAAGAGCTTGGCGGGGGTATACCCCCGCGGGAAAAAATGAAGGGAAAGGTCCTAATCATAGCATACTGCTTCCCCCCGATGCAGGTCATAGGCTCCCAGCGCCCCTACGGGCTGGCCAAGTATCTTAAGCATTTCGGATGGGACCCGACGGTGCTGACAATCAGGCACGCAGGCAATTTTCCGCGCGGAATCAGAGTGCTGCCCACGGAATACTCCGACAGAATCGCCTCGATAAAGAGGCTGGCGGGATTTAATCCCGCGGCAGGAGTCCATCAGCAAATGGGAATACCGGTCACTAAACATTTCAGTTACCCCACATTAAGGAGCAAGGCCATTAAGGCATTCAGGGAACTCGTCGCCTTCCCGGATGAGGAGATAGGATGGTACGGGCACGCCGTCGAAACAGCATCACGACTTATGGATGAAGAGAAGATTGACGCCATTATAAGCACCTCTTTTCCTGTCACATCTCATCTGGTAGCAAAAAAACTGAAGCAGAAGTACGGGGTCCCGTGGATCGCCGATCTCCGCGACCTCTGGACGCAGAACCACTATTACGGAAAATTCGAGGCAGTGCGCTTCCTCGAACGGCGCCTTGAATTGAAGACCTTATCATGCGCCGATGCGCTGGTCACCATTTCGCGGCCCCTCGCTGACGCGCTTAAAGGACTCCACGCCGGCAAGGATGTACGGTGCATCACCAACGGCTTTGATCCGGATGATTTCAAGGGCGCCCCGTCAAACCTCACGGAAAAATTCAGCATAACCCATACCGGCAGACTCTACAACGGCAGGAGAGACCCCTCGATGCTGCTGGAGGCGACCGCAAGGCTGATCAGTGAAAACAGGATAGACAGTACGGACATGGAGATAGCGTTCTACGGGCCGAGTGAGGAATGGCTCACCGCCGATATAAACAAATACGGCCTGAAGGACATCGTAAAGGTCCGCGGGTCCGTACCGAGGCAGGAGGCCATCTGGAAACAGAAGGAATCCCAGCTCCTGCTGCTTTTATTATGGAATGATGAAAGGGAGAGAGGCGTGTATACCGGCAAACTGTTCGAATATCTCGGGGCCAGGCGGCCCATCCTTGCGATTGGCGGGGCAAACAGCATAGTAAAGGACCTGCTGGCCGATACGGGTTCAGGCCGTCTCGCCGAAGACAGCCGGCAGCTTGAAACGATCCTGATGCAGTATTATCGGGAGTTTAAAAGCTCGGGAGAAGTCGCGTACCATGCCAATGACAGGCTTGAGCATTATTCATACAACTCGATAGCCCGGCAGTACTCAAGGATATTATACGAAGTGACGGCATTGCGGCCAAATGGGGGCAGACCATGAATGCAATATCCCAAACGTCGGGCATCAACCCCAAAATCCTTGCGGCCGTTGTCGCATTGCCCCTGGCTGTCCTTGTTGCGATTGCCATAACCCAGGTCGAATGGAGCTACGCCGCGCTGTTGTTATGCGCTCCCTTTATCGTCTATCTTGCCATGAAAAGGCCTTTTATATTTCCTTTCGGGTTATATGTTTTTTCAATCCCTTTCGAGAACCTGCTGGTGATGAACGGGTCTGCGCACGGGGCGACCTTGACAAGGCTGCTGGGCGTAGTGGCGATACTCGCCCTGTTGCTGAAAGGCGCTTTCGAAAGGAGGCTCAAGAAGCCCGATAAGATTGACCTGTGGTGGATATTATTCACCCTCTACTGCCTGCTGTCCATTTTATGGTCCATCTCTTCCAGCTTGCCACTTGTGAGGGTCCAAACGATTATCGGCCTTATCGGGCTTTACGTGGTCGTCTCTTCATACCGGGTGCAGGGAAAAGAATATGAATCGGTGAAATGGCTAATATTGGCGGGCGGCGCCCTGTCCTCGATATTTACAATTTACGCCTACCATAAGGGACTGGTCAATTTCGGGGAGGCTGAACGGGTGTCTTTAATGTCCTTGGACAGCGCCAGCGGCATCGGCGGAGCAAACAAGCAGGCATTTGACATGCTCCTGCCGCTTTCCGTATGCATGGGGATGCTCCTGAAGAAGGGAAGGCCCCTGGCGAAAGGCTCTCTTTTTCTCGTCCTTTTTGTGATGTTCTTCGGCATAATGATCACCGGTTCGCGCGGAGGCCTGGCGGCGGCGATCGTTGTCCTGCTATGCTTCATCTTCTACTCGAAAAACAGACTGAAATTCGCGGCCGCGGCATCCATAATCCTGGTCACAACGTTTGCGATGACTCCGCAGTTCTATCTTGACCGTATTAACCGCTCGGCGGAAACTCATGCCAGCGGAAGGACCGATATCTGGCGGGTCGGATTGAAGGCAATGGAAAAATACTGGCTTTTCGGCGCAGGGCTCGACTGTTTTCCGAATGCATACACCGAGTTTGTCAACTACTCTCCCGTGTATATGGGGTTCGACAGGGCCCCGCACAATATATTCGTGGGGACGTTCGTTGAACTGGGTATTATCGGCGGCCTCCTGATGGTCATCGCGCTGATCAAACATTACGCGGCCATAGGGCATTACGCGGCCATAGGGGGGAAAGGCGGCAGACCCGACGCAGATCAAATTATCCTGAAGGCGGCCTTTTGGGCGCTGCTGGTCGGAGGCCTGTCGCAGGACGTCGTATGGTATAAATCATTTTGGCTGCTCTGGATGATGATAGTGATGCAAAAGTATGCATCGCAAACCGGAGGGGACCGCTTGGACCGCATAGGGGCCCGGAAAGGCCAATAACCATGTGCGGCATATGCGGCATATATGACAGGGTCCATCCCGAAGTCGACGCCGCCATCGTGGCGAGGATGCGCGACATCATGATCACGCGGGGCCCCGATGATGCCGGACTGCATACGGCCCCGCACATCGGGCTTGGCCATCGCCGCCTGAGCATTATAGACGTCTCGCCCGCCGGTCATCAGCCCATGCGCAATGAAGACGGGACCGTATGGATCACGTTCAACGGCGAGATATACAATTTCCACGGACTGCGCGATGAGCTGGCCGGGAAAGGGCATGTCTTTCGATCCTCCACGGATACCGAGGTGCTCGTCCATGGTTATGAGCAATGGGGGACGGAGGCGCTCCTGAAAAAATTAAACGGCATGTACGCCTTTGCCATCTGGGACAGTGAAAAACAGGAATTGGCGCTCGCAAGAGACCGGCTGGGCGTCAAGCCGCTCTTCTATATGGAAAAGGACGGGAAGGTATATTTTTCATCCGATATCAAGTCCATCTGCCTGGCGTATGAGAGGGATCTCACGCTTGACTTTCGAGCGATTGACGATTTTCTCCATTCGTATTGCATACCGCAGGAGCGCTCGATTTTCGGCGCGATAAGGAAAGTCCTGCCTGCCCATTATGTCGTCTTCGGGAAAAATGGCGCCGACGCCAATGAATACTGGCATTTGCGCCAGGCGCCGAAATTAATAATGAGTGAGAACGAGTGCCTGGAGGAACTGGAAAAAAGGCTTTTATCCGCCGTACAACGCAGGCTGATAAGCGATGTCCCCATAGGCGCCTTCCTCAGCGGGGGAGTCGATTCGAGCCTCGTGGTGGCCCTGATGGCCATCACGTCCGGTCCCCGCGTGAAGACTTTTTCGATGGGGGTCAGGGAAGAATCCTATAATGAATTGAAATATGCCCGCATGGTGGCCGAAAAATATTCGACCGAGCACCATGAATTCATAGTTGAGCCGGACGCCTTCGGCATTCTGCCGGAGCTGATATGGGCCTACGGAGAACCTTTCGCCGACGCCTCCCAGATCCCGACTTATTATGTGTCAAAAATGACCAGAGGGTATGTAACCGTGGCGCTGACGGGCGACGGAGGGGATGAATCCTTCTGCGGATACGGCAGCGCAGTCGCCTATCATTACGCATCCCGGTATAGAAAATATGTGCCGGATTTTTTGCGAAACAGCCTCATGCCGGCGATTGCGGGCGGTCTGGTATCAATAGCCGGCAGGCGCGGGGCCGCTGGAAAAATCAGGACCCTGACGGAGTATGGAAAAAGAAGTTTCAGGGACAGTCTGGGCATCGGCGGAATTTTCGGGCCCCGTCTCAGGGACAGGCTGTATACGCCCTGTTTCAGACGGGAATTGACGGGATATGACCCCGTTGACATTTTTGAAAAATATCTTGGCGACTCCGACGGGGTCGATGAGGTGGACAAATCGCTTTACATCGGCATTAAGACCGCGCTGCCAAACGACTATCTGACCAAAGTGGACGTCGCCACAATGATGAATTCCCTGGAGGCGCGCTCGCCATACCTCGATTATGAACTGATGGAATTCGCCGCCAGGCTCCCCTCGAATATAAAAATGAGGCACGGCAGGCGGAAATTCCTCCTGAAAAAATTTGCCGCACGCTTTGTTCCCCCCGCCGCGATTTACAGGAAAAAATGGGGGTTTGGAATACCGATAGTCTTTTGGCTGAGACAGCGCGCCATGAAGGATCTGCTCAATGGCGTCCTGCTTAGTGAAAGGGCCGCGCGGAGGGGATATTTCAATACGGAGTGCCTGCGCGCCCTGATAACGGAGCACCTGACCGGGAAGGCCGATCACGCATATCGATTATGGACGCTGCTCTGTCTTGAGCTGTGGCACCTGATGTTCATCGATAAGGTCATCTCGAAATCCGATAAATTGTCATAGCCGCGCCGGAGCCGGGCGAAAAAACAAAACTCCCAAATGGATTTTCAGCCGTGAAAATATTGGTCGTGACGAATATGTATCCGAGATACATGGGCGGCAGTTTCGTACATGAACAGACAAGACGCCTGATGGGCTCCGGATGCGAGTTCAAGGTGATCGCCCCAGCGGCGTTTTACCCCGGGGCGATTGAGAGAAACAAATGGGGCTCATATTCGCGCATACCAGCAAGCGAAATAATCGATGGGGTGCCGGTGCATCACCCGAGGTATTTCCGCCTGCCTGGAAAATGGTTTCACCCCCTGTCCTGCTATACCGAGTACCTCGGCCTGAAGAATGCCGCAGATGCGATAATCCGGGAGTTCAAACCGGATATCATTCATGCCCATGCCGCCACGCCCGCGGGTTTTGTCGGACTGCTCCTTAAAAAAAAGTACGGCCTGCCCCTTATCTGCAGCCTGAGGGGCAGCGATGTAAATCTTTATCCGGGATATGGGAGATTGTCTCTGCACATGACACGAAGGGTCATCGCCGAATCAGACGGCCTGGTCAGCGTATGTTCGGCCCTGAAGGATTCCGCAAACGCCATCGCCAGGGCAAAAAGCAGGATTCATGTCATTTATAACGGCTGCGATCATGATACCTTCGCCAGGAGGGCGGAAGACCGCAGGTCCGTGAGAGAGGAATTCGGCATTCCGGAGCCCGCCAAGGTCCTCGTATTTGTGGGAAGCATATCCGGGGACAAGGGGATATTCGAGTTGATGGCGTCTCTCAGGCTCATAAATCGGGGCCGGGCCGGCATTCATCTGCTTATTGTCGGAAGCGGCCCCGAGGAGTCCGCCTTGCGTTCGATGGCGGCTTCCAGCGATTTACACGCCAATATGCATCAGACCGGCGATCTTCCGCATAAGGAAATAGCCCGCGTCCTGAGCGCGGCGGATATTTTCGTTTTGCCTTCACACCATGAGGGGCTTCCAAACGCCGCGCTTGAAGCCATGGCCTGCGCCCTGCCCGTCATCGCCACGCGCGCGGGCGGCATCCCCGAGGCCGTGGAAGACGGAAAGAGCGGCATCCTTGTCCGGACAAGAGACGCCGTATCACTGGCAAACGCCATCGAATGCCTCCTCATGAACGATCATCTCGCGGCTCAGATGGGGAATCATGGGCGGGAGATCGTGAAAAAGAAATTTACGTGGCAGGTCAATTCGGAAAAGATTTTCGATCTCTACAGGGAGCTCACAGATGCAAAATAAAAAAATCTGCATGATGACTACCGCCCACGGGCCCTTTGATGACAGGATATTCCACAAGGAAGGACTGAGCCTCGTCAGGAAGGGCTATCGGGTCGTGCTCATCGCGCCGCACGACAAGAATGAAACCGTGGAGGGCATACAGATAGTCCCCCTGCGCGGCGCTCGCGGAAGAACCGGCAGATTTTTTTCCGCCACCCTCAGGGCATACCTGCTCGGCTCAAAGGTGGGGGCCGACGTATATCATATCCACGACCCCGAGCTTCTGGCTGCCGGCGTCCTGCTGAAGATGTTCAGGGGCAAAAAAGTGATCTACGATGCCCATGAGGACTACGGGAAAAAGATACTTTCGAAGAAATGGATAGGAAAGGCAATGCGGCCGTCCCTGTCGAAAATTTCGACCGCGCTGGAACGGACCGCGGCCAGGCTGCTGGATTATGTAATCGCCGCCGATTCAAATATAGAAAGGAATTTCAATCATAACGGCGGCAATGCGGAAGTAATAGGAAACTATCCGCCCCTGGATTTCATGGTAATGCCTTCGAGACAGGGCGGAACGGACATGAGGTTGATTTATATAGGCGGCATTGACCGGGACAGGGGCAGCAAGGTGATGGTCGAAATGATGAAACACCTTGACGGCTGTCAAATAGAACTGCATATCGCAGGCAACGCAGGCGATATGGGCGATATGCCCCTTGACTCGTCAGGCAAGGTGATATACCACGGTTTTATACCCTGGCGCAAGGTCAACAAGTGCCTGGCGGAGGCCGATGTCGGCCTGCTGCTGCTGCAGCCCACGCCCTCCTACGTAAATTGTACCGGCGAAGGCATAATAAAATTGTTTGAATACATGCTGATGGGGCTGCCCGTCATCGCCTCCGATTTCCCGCACCTTAGGGAGCTTATTACCGGGATAGGATGCGGAATCTGCGTAGACCCGACCAATCCCGCAAGGATAGCCGATGCCGTCAAATTTCTCTTCAGAAATCCCGATATCAGAAAAGAGATGGGAGTGAAGGGAAGGACCGCGGTCATCAGGAAATATAACTGGGAAAATGAAAGCAGGAAGCTGATCGCCGTATATCAAAAAACCCTCGGGCAAAGGGGATAGCGCCACCCCTTTGTCAATGGAGACCGGCTCGCATGATTATAAAAAAAATCGTCCCTGACAGCCATTCAAAAAGTAACGGGTCATCTGCACCGTACGACTCCGTGTTCGACACGCCGCAATGGACCGGCCTGTTCGGGGAAAAGACCACGCATTATGGCCTTTATGATGCCAGCGGCGCTCTGACCGGACGCTTCTATATTTACAGGGAAAGAAGATACGGACTCTCCGTCTGCTGCAATCCGCCGCTTACGCCCACCATAGGCCCTTTTTTCAGGAACGATGCCCAAAACCCCGTCAGGGCGATGGATAAATGCAAACTGATCATGTCCCATATCGCGGAATACATCGACAAGATGAATTATTCGGTCGTATCGCTTTCATTCGACAAGAGCATAATCGACATGCAGCCCTTCATCTGGAGGGATTTCAAAGTCGTCCCCCAATATACGTATGTCATGGAACTGGCCCTGCCCGTGGACGACATCTGGAGGAGAATGTCCTATGAAAAAAGAAACCATATCACCAGAGGGGTAAAAGACGGACTGGCCGTCAGGCAAATAAATGATTACTCTGTCGTCAAAGCGCTGGTCCTGAAAACCTTTTCGAGACAGAAAAAGACAATCAGCGAGTCCGGCATGAACAAGGTCCTCTTCGATTTTGCAAACGACGCCAACAGCTTTGCCTTTGCCGCATTTCATCACGGCAATCCCATCGCCTGCTCATTTTGCGTCCGCGACAATAAAACCGCCTATTATCTGCTTGGCGGCTATGATTCTGAAAACAAGCACCACGCCGCCGGCCCATTGTGCGTATGGGAATCGATCCGGCATGCAAAATCCCTCGGCCTGCCGCATTTCGATTTCGAGGGATCGATGGTGCCGGCCATAGAACAGTATTTCCGGGGATTTGGAGGCCGGTTAACGCCGTATTACCGCGTCAACAAGGCGAAATTGCCGCTGGAAATAGCCCTGAAATTCTTCAAGAGGGGATTGTTTTAGTGGACGCAATCATTTCACACGATGTAGACCACATCACGGTTTGGGAGCACAGGAGAGATTTGATACTGCCCAAACACATCATAAGAAACTGCATCGAGTTTGGCCTTAAATATATCACCCTGGACGAGGTAGCCGGGCGCCTCAGGGACATAATGCGGAACAAATGGAACAACCTTGAAGCGCTGATGCAGTTTGACAAGGAGAAGGGGATCCCCGCCACATTTTTCTTCGGCATGCAAAACGGCGTCGGGCTTTCATATGCGCTTCAGGACGCGAAGCCCTGGATGGAGAAGGCGACTGAAGAGGGTTTTCCCATAGGCGTTCACGGAATGGCATTTGAACGCCTGGAGGAGATGAGGAAGGAATTCGATGCCTTTGCCGCACTGACGGGGCTCGGAGGCTTTGGGATAAGAATGCATTACCTAAGGAGAAACGCCGAAACCCTGATCAATCTGGAAAAGGCCGGATACCGGTTTGACAGTTCGGTCCAGCAGTTGGCGTCTCCCTACAGGGTTTCGGATCTCTGGGAATTCCCGCTGCATATCATGGACGGCAGAATTTTGTGCAGAAACGGCCGCTGGCAGGACCAGACCCTTGAGCAGGCCAAGGACTCCACGAAGGCCCTGTTGGAGGAGGCGGTCAAACGCGGGATAGGATATTTCACGATTTTACTTCATGACAGGTATTTTAGCGACAGCTTCAGGACATGGAAGCAGTGGTATGTGTGGACCACGGAATTTCTGAGGGACAACGGCTTCAAATTCATAAGTTTTAACGATGCCATCGAAGAACTGGAAGACGTCCATGCCGCAAGATAAGGACAGTTGCCCATATCCCATCCCGGCTAACATGCGAAGCGCTATCGGCAACAATGCCCTTATGCTGCGCCGGGATGCCCGTTCATTTTTCTGGCAGGACGACCGATACAAGGTGTACTGGGAAGGGCTGGTCTTCGTAAGCGGAATCCTGTCCGGGGCCGAGTCCGTCAAGGCTTTTATCGCGGGCCTCGAAAAAACGGCGATCGAGGACGCCTGCGGCATCCTCAAAGGTATTTACTTTTTTATCATCGAATCAAAAAAAGGCGGCGATATCCACGCGTTTATTGATAATTCCGGATTATACCAGGCGTTTTACACATCCGGAAAGATATCGAATTCCTTCCTGGAATTGGCCGCGCATGAAGGTCATACCGCAGCCGATTTTGAACCGGATGCCGTCGTCGAATTCCTGAATTTCGGCTCCCTTCTGTCCGGGGAAACGTATTTATCTTCTATCAGGCGCATTCGCCATGACGAAATACTTCGCCTCCCGCGCCCCGGCGCGAAACTTTTGTTCATAAAAAAGAAGAATGCCGGCCTCCGAACGTCCCCGGATATCCACCCGAAATCATTCGAGCAGCATTTCCACGAACTTGCGGCGTCGCTTGGAAACTGCAGAGTCAGCATAGACCTGACCGGCGGTGCGGACACCAGGCTGGTGGCGGCGATGCTGGACCACTGCGGCCTGCAATTCGAGGCCGCCTCATCCGGGGGGACATCCGAATATGCGGACATCTCGATGCCGAGGGAAATCGCCCGCGCCATGGGTCATCCCTGGTTCGGCACGATACATTCCGCATCTGCGCTGCAAGATGACATAAATGACCTGCTTGCCGCAACAGACGGCCTGTACGACATCCTCTATTACCACCGGCTGTATCAACTGCAAAAGGCCAGAAAAAAACGTGGCATCGACACGATGATTTCGGGAGTCGGGGGGGAGCTGTTCAAGGATTACTGGTGGCTGCATGAATTTCCATTTTATCGCCGTAAAACCTCAGATGTAAAAAAACTCGTAAATATGCGAATCATGCCGTCTCGCCCGCTCCTGGGGATTTTTTCCAAAAGATACGCCGGCCCGGGCGGCAATTTGAAAGACAACCTTGTCCGGTCATTCTCCCGATATGTCATGGATACCAACACCAAAACCCTGGATAACATCTTTTACAACGCAATTATGCGCAATATGGCCGGACGTATATTGACGTCTCACACCCGCTATGTGAAATGTCTCGCGCCGTTTCTTGACCCCGACCTCGCTACAATGGGCTTCAATCTTCCGAGGATGCAGCGTTTTTATAATTTTTTTCACAGAAGGGAACTTACAAAAATCAATCGACGGCTCGCAAGGTTTAAGACATCCGAAAATGGTATGACCTTATCATATAGGCCAGCCGACATTTTGCTGGACCTGCCGCGGTATATCGGCGAAAAGGGCAAAAGGGTATTGATAAAATTGCGGCTCGCCCAACGGGGCGGACCGTCGTCTCTTAACGATCCCGCCTGCTATCCGCAGGTCCGAAACATGAAGCTCATGCTCGAATCGTTAGACGCATTAAAGGATGCCCGGATAATAAATAAGGACGTCCGGCTGCATCAACTGGCGGACAGCCGCCTGGGTTCTTTTCTCACGCTTGGAATGGTTGCGGCGGCTCTGGAGCGCGGGGCGCGCGGCGGGCAAATGAGAATAGACCGGCCCTGATGTGAATATGAAGATTCTTACAATTGTCGGGGCGCGTCCCCAATTTATAAAGGCGGCGGTGGTATCGCGGGAAATCGCCGCGTTTAACGCCGGCCAGGACGGCTTGAAAATCGATGAGGTAATCGTCCATACCGGGCAGCACCATGACGGCAATATGTCGGATATCTTTTTCAGGGAGATGAAAATTCCGGAGCCGCATTTTAACCTCGGCATCTGCGATTGTCCGCACGGTGCGATGACGGGCCGCATGCTGGAACAAATTGAAAAGGCCATAATGAGCGTCAGACCTCATGCCGTGCTCGTCTATGGAGATACAAATTCGACGCTCGCGGGGGCGCTGGCGGCTGTAAAACTGCATGTCCCGGTCGCCCACGTCGAGGCCGGACTGCGCTCATTCAACATGAACATGCCGGAAGAGGTTAACCGGGCGCTGACGGACCGCATATCGAGGCTCCTGTTCTGCCCGACGGAAACGGCCGTAAAAAACCTGCTCCGTGAGGGAATAGCCGGAAGCTCGGAAACCTCGGCAGGAGCGCCTGCGGTCCTGGAGGTCGGCGACGTCATGTTCGACGCAACCGAATTCTACAGGCGCATCGGCAAGCCCGGCAAAGACATACAGGCAATAGTGGACGGCGACAAAGGAGACTATTACCTCGCCACCGTCCACAGGGAAGAAAATACGGACGACTTTCGCCGTTTGAACGACATCGTCGAGGCCCTCGAAATGATAGCCGGGACCACTGCGATAATCCTTCCGCTTCATCCGAGGACAAGGAAGGCCCTCTCAAGACACGGCCTGCGCATGAACAAAGTAACGCTTCTCGGCCCCGTAGGCTATTTTGACATGCTGGCGCTGCTGGACGGCTGCAAGGGGGTCTTGACCGACAGCGGAGGGCTGCAGAAAGAGGCCTATTTCTTCCGCAAGCCCTGCGTGACGCTTCGTGATGAAACCGAGTGGGTGGAACTGGTGGAACACGGGTTCAACACCATCGCGGGCGCGAAAAAAGACGCCATAATCGGGGCTGAAAAGGCTTTTTTGTCACGCGGGACCGTCGGATTTTCCTGCGTCCTGTATGGCCGTGGCGACGCCGGGGCCAGGATAGTGCAGGCGCTGAACGATTACCTGGGCGGAGCATGAACATCGTCATCATCAACCATTACGCGGGTTCTCCCGGACACGGCATGGAATACCGGCATTACTACCTTGCCAGGCAATGGACCGGCCTCGGCCACAGGGTCTGCATCGTGGCGGCGTCATATTCGCATCTCAGGCGCCGGCAGCCCGACACAGGCGGCATGATGACGCGCGAGATAGTGGACGGCATTCAATATCTCTGGCTTAAAACGCCGCAGTACAGGGGAAACGGGGCCAGACGCGCGCTTAATATGCTGACCTTCGCCCTGCTGCTTGTATTTTCCACCAAAAAGATACTGCGAATTTGCAGACCGGGCCTGGTTGTGGCCTCCTCGCCCCATCCCTTCATCATCTTCGGCGCAGACAGGATTGCCCGCGCATCCAATGCCAGGCTCACGTTTGAAGTCAGAGACCTCTGGCCGCTGACCCTGACCGAGCTGGGCGGGATTTCCGAACGGCATCCCTTTATCGTCATGATGCAGAAGGCCGAAAATATCGCATACAGGGTCTCCGACCGGGTGATATCGCTGCTGCCAAAGGCGGACAGCTACATGAGAGAGCATGACCTGCGGCGCGGGAAATTCGTCTATATACCAAATGGAATTGACGGCGCGGAATGGCAATCATCAAACAAGGCGGGCAACACGCATCACATGACGGCGTTGTCAGAAATTAAGCGGCAGGAGAAATTCATCGTAGGTTACGCCGGGGCGCACGGCCCCGCCAACGAATTGCATGCGCTCATCGACGCGGCCGCCCTCATGCAATCCTGTCCCGTCGTCTTCGTGCTCATCGGACACGGACCGGAAAAAAAACAGCTCCGGCAAAGAGCGGGGAAAAAGGGGCTGCAAAATGTAGTTTTCCTGGATTCGGTCCCCAAATCCGATATCCCCGGACTGTTGACCTCAATGGATATCCTCTATATCGGTTTGAAGAACGAACCCCTCTTCCGCTTCGGCGTCAGCCCCAACAAGCTAATGGATTACATGATGGCCGCCAGGCCCGTAATACACGCGATAAATGCCGGAAACGACATGGTGTCTGAAAGCAATTGCGGGATTTCAATTGCTCCAGGGCAGCCGGAGGCCATTAGAGACGCCGTAATAAAACTGATAAATATGACGGCCGCCGAGAGAAACGCCATGGGAGCGAGGGGAAGGGACTATGTACTGGCCCACCATGATTTCAGGGTCCTTGCAAGGCGCTTTTTTGAGGCGGTCATATGAAAATCGCCCACCTCGTACAGACCCATAAAAACCCGGTCCAAGTGAATAAATTCATACGGCAAATAGCCGGGGACGGGCATTCCGACGTCTATGTCCACATCGACAAAAAAAACGCCGGCAATATTGCGCCCCGGATCGCGGGCGGCAGGAACATAAAGATCATTGGAGAGAGCATGGACGTCAAATGGGGAGACATAAGCCTGGTGGATGCGACGTTATGTCTTTTGCGGGACGCGAATAAATCGGGCATGAAATATGACTTCGTATGCCTAAGGAGCGGTCAGGACCTGCTGGTCCGAAACGGTCTGCGAGAGTACCTTGCCCGCAATAACGGCAAGATTTTCATGAATGCGAAAAAAACGGGAAGCGGCGATGAGACGGCCTATTTCTGGTCGCTCAAATGGCCCTCATTCACAAGGGAGCGGCATGATTCCGTCTTTCATCCCGCCAGGATTTCGCGGGCCGCGTTAATCAGGCTTTACAGGCTGGGCATCAATGCCATCCCCAACCCGAATAAGCCGGCCATTGACGTATATCGGGGCTCGGCGTGGTTCTGCATACCAGGGGAGGTGGCGGCGTATATCCTCGATTATCTCGAAAATAACCCCTGGTATTACAAGGCATTCAGGGACGCCCTTGCGCCCGACGAGTATTTCTTCCAGACAATAATAATGAATTCACCGTATGCGTCCGGCAGCGTCTGCAACAATCTTACGTATCTAAGATTCGGCGAAACCTTCCTGGACAACAATCATCCTCGCACGTTGACCGTGAAGGACATATCCGGGATTGAAAAATCCGATAAGTTCTTCGCAAGGAAATTCGACGAAACAGTCGACAACAATGTAATCGAGTATTTTTGCCGGAGATGCGGGGCCTGACAGGCGTGAAGGATGAGCATGACGGAAAGCAGATACATATCGTGGCTTGAAAAAAAGGGGACCGCCCTTTTCAGGGCGGCTGGGACCTGTTGGACACTCTATCACGGGGCGCTTGTCCCCGCCTCGCCATTCCCGGATTACCACGACCTGAATCCCGGCGAGGCCCGCTCATTATTGAAGGCATCGGGGGCCTGGTTCATCCGTTATTCGAGGGACCCGTGCAATCACGAAACCCCATGGTGGTATGTGGTCTGCGACCATTATGACCCGGCGACCATCAATGCAAAGACCAGACAGAACATCAGGCGCGGCAGGCGCGAATGCGCCGTTAGGGAAGTTGACGCCACGTGGCTCGCGGATCACGGATACCCCTGCTACGCCGCGGCATTCGTAAGGTACGGCGGCCGGAGACCCCTGTCGGAGGGCGGCTTCCAAAAAATGATACTCGATACCCGTGAAGGCCCTTTTTCCTACTGGGGAGTGTTCCATGAAGGCCATCTCGCGGGGTACTGCCAATGCATCGTGGACGGCGGGCAGGTATCCACAAACGTCACCAAATATCATCCGTCATATTTAAGGCACCGGAGCGCCTATGCGCTCATCGACGCGCTGATTCAAACATATGCGGTCGGCCGGGGCATGACGCTGAGCAATGGAAACAGGTCGATAGCGCATGGAACAAATTACCAGGATGTGCTCGAAAACCTAGGCTTTCGCAGACAGTTCTGCCGGCTGGCCATCGTTTATAACCCGTGGCTGGAACTTTGCATGGACGCCTTATATCCGCTGCGCCCAATTCTAAAGAGGCTGCCGGACAGGCATGTCATCCATGAAATTGGGGCCCTCATCCGCCAGGAAGAGATACGGAGGGCGAAGCCCGGCCCAGCAGTACAACTGAGTCCCAGAACATGACCGATGACCTCTTTTTTTACAAGGGACGCGTTGCCCTTTACGCCATCCTGAAATCCCTGGGCATCCGGGAGGGAGATGAAGTTATCCTCCCCGGGTTCACCTGCGTCGTCGTCCCCAATGCGGTGACCTATCTGGGCGCGAAACCGTGTTATGCAGACATCGACCCGCAGACCTACAATATCGCCCCGGAGAAGGTCCTCGGGAAGATAACCGGAAAGACACGCGCGATAATAGCCCAGCATACCTTCGGCATTCCGGCCGAGATGGATGAAATCATCAAGATCGCGAAAAAAAATCTTGTCCCCGTCATAGAAGACTCCTGTCATACCATCGGTTCGAGATATAAGGGCCGGGAAGTGGGGACATTCGGCGACGCGGCCTTCTTTTCATCCCAGTGGTCGAAGCCCGCCACTACCGGCCTTGGGGGATGGGTAAAGGCGAACAGGCCCGATCTTAAAGAGGCCCTTGAGCGGATATATCCGTCTTTTTCACGGCCCTCCATCAGGGACAGCCTGCTTTTGAGGATGCAATATTCCCTGTATGCCGCGCTCTTCATGCCGTCTCTCTTCTGGTTTGCCAGGGACGCGTACAGGAAGTTGTCAAAATACGGGTTTGCAATAGGCTCATCGACAATCGATGAATTGTCATGCAGTATGCCCGCCCAATACGCAAAAAGGATGACGAACTGGCAGAAAAAAATGATAGCGCAAAAATTGTCCCGCATCGCCGATGTCATCGAACACAGGAAATGGGTAGCTTCCCAATACCAGAGACTGCTGCCGCAGGCGGGCTTTACGCTGCCTGAACTGCCCGGTCGTTACGAGAGTGTTTTTTTGAGATATCCAGTGCGCGTGAGCGACAAGCAGGGGGTACTGGAGTCCGCAAGACTAAACCGGCTCGAAATCGGGGATTGGTTTGTTTCACCCGTGCATCCGAACCTGGCGGGATGGGAGAAGATAGCCTACGAAAAAGGCATGTGCCCGAATGGGGAGATGGCGAGCGCACAGACAATTAATCTGCCCACTCATATGCGCATAGGGGCGGCGGAGATAGAAAAGACCGTTGCCCTGCTGTCTAATTTCATCAATTGAAACGCGCATACCGGACGCGCATTCATATCGTGCATCCATACCGCGGGATCCATTGCATTTTATCGTTAAAATCCCTCTTGACAGCCGGCCCGAGATCGG
>JAJYGJ010000063.1 GCA_021790695.1 Nitrospirota bacterium
CCGGGACCCTCTCGGCCTACGCCGAGAGGGCCACCGGGGGATATTATTTCGATTATGACATTGACCGCGAGGCGGCCGCCAGGTACGGCCTCACCGTCGGCGACGTCCAGGACGTCATCCAGTCGGCCGTCGGGGGCATGAACATCGGCGAGACGGTGGAGGGACTCGAGAGGTATCCGATCAACATCAGGTACGGCCGCGGGCTGAGGGGGTCCATTAACAGCCTGGAGCGCGTCCTTATCGCCACGCCCACGGGGGCGCAGATACCGATAGCTCAGGTGGCCGACATCAGGATACACCAGGGCCCGCCCATGATCAAGACCGAGGATTCGAGGCCGTCCGTCTGGATTTACGTGGACATCAAGGGGGTAGATCTGGCCACCTATGTGAAGAACGCGAAGAAGGCGGTCGAGGCGGCCGTGAAGATGCCGCCCGGCTACAACCTGGTATGGGCGGGACAGTTCCAATATATGCAGAGGGCGGACAAAAGGCTCTCCGTGGTCGTGCCTGTCACCCTTCTCATAATCTTTCTGCTCCTGTATCTAAATTTCAGGAACGTGACGGAAGCGCTGATCGTCATGCTATCCCTGCCCTTCGCCATTGTGGGCGGCGTCTGGTTTATCTATCTGCTGGGATACAATATGAGCATCGCCGTGGGTGTGGGGTTCATCGCGCTTGCCGGCGTGGCGGCCGAGACCGGCGTGGTGATGCTTATATACCTGGACGAGGCCCTGGGGGCGAAGCTTGCAGCGAAGGGCGGGGCCATCACACGCAAGGACCTGCACGACGCGATCATCTTCGGAGCGGTCGAGAGGGTCAGGCCGAAGATGATGACCGTGACCGCGATCATGGCCGGCCTTATCCCCATATTCTGGGGAAATGGGGCCGGCGCGGACACCATGAGAAGGATTGCCGCGCCCATGATCGGCGGAATGGTATCGTCCACGGTCCTGACGCTGATCGTGATACCGGCCATTTATGCCTTCTGGAAGGGCCTGACCATCAAGTTGCAAAAAGAAGAGGGCAAGTTGCAAAAAGAAGAGGCCGGCCCCGGTTCCCCCGAATGAATTGATTGAATTTCAAAAGAGGCATTGGCCGGTTCTTCATTTCCCTCCCCGGCCCCCCGCGCCACGGCGCTTCAATTGTCCCGCGGTATTTGCAATGCTTTCCCGGGCCGCCTTATAAACGTCTGCAAGGATTTCCCCTGACAGCCGCGCCATCGACCTTCCCATGCCGCGGGCCATGGCCCCGGCCGAATTGCCGGAGAGCGGGAGAGCGGCCTCGTACGGCCTCTGAAAGAGCGCATGCCCGGGCAGGTCCGTTCGCTCCATGTCAAGAAGGGTTATGAATAGACGGAGTTCCGCCCGGCTGCCGCTTTTGCCGTCTGACTCCATGAATCTCTCCACCGTGCCGTCTATTTTAAAGCGCGCCCGCCCTTCAGCCGCATAAGGAAAAACCACACTGAAAAGACACGCCCTGAAGAGGTCCCGGTACAGGAAATCGCCTTCCATTTCCCCCGGGGCCGCCCTCCAGCGGCTGTAATTGTACGCGTCCAGCCTGGAATCTCCCGGGCTGTACACCATTTCGGTTGTGTCAAACGCCGCCACGGTGCCGAAGCGGTCCACTTCAATGGCGGCGTTTATGACGGGCATTCCATTGAAGCGGGGGCTTTGATACTCCGGGACGTAGCGCTCTATCCTCGGAGCGCTTTGCCCGGCGGGTATGCTGAATCTGACGCAGCCGGATAGGGAAAAGGCGGCAAGGCAAACGGCCAGCGAGGTTCGGATGTATGGGGGCCACGCCCCCCTGACGATCTGATTTGGCCGCGCCCCCCGGAAGATTTGATTTTTTCTCATTGCCCGTCATCCTTTTTCGTCTTCCCTGGCCGGCCTGGCGGCACGGGCTTGCTCCAGATGAGTTCGGAAGGATTATTGTCAAGTCTTTCCAGCAGGTGATCGAGATCGTCCGAGGCCTGGCGCAGGCTGTCTATGAGGACCTCAAGCCGGACCGCGATGACGCGGGCCCTGCCGCTTGCGTCCTCAATCGATTCTCCGGCGCTCCGCACCGATTCCCCTGTGTTTTTAACCGCATTGTTCACCTCTTTCGCGGTCTCCGCGAGGTGCATGTCCTCAAGCTCTTTCTCCGCCCTTGCAACCAGTCCTCTTGTCCGGTCCAGGGTTTGTATCGTGTCGCCCGGGATCGCGCCGAAGTCCTTCTCTGAAACTATCTGCTCGATCCTGCCCGCCGTGCGGTCCAGTTTTGCCGTCATGTCTTCCAGGCGCGCCTTCGTCCGTCTCATCTCCGGGTCCGAAAAGAAGTCGTCCGCGGTCCTGGCCGTCTTTTTTATCTGTCTGGAGATTCCCGCCATATCAAGCCCTTTTAAGCCGCCCATGACGCTTTTTACTTCGGCAAGAAGACCGCTAAACCCCCCCGGACGGGTTGCGATAACCGGATATTCCGGGATGAAACCAAGCCGCGGGAGGACATTTTTCTCGCCCGGCTTCCTTTCGGACAGCTCTACGTAACCCACGCCCGTCAGCCCGACAGTGCTTATCTCCGCCACCGTACCGGGCCCTATTATATCGGTGCGGCTTAATTTAAGGACCACTTCCATCAGCCGCTTGTTCGGGGACACAGCTATCGTTTCAACCGTGCCCACCCGGAGGCCCATATATTTCACCAGCGAACCCTTCGATATGGCGCCGACGGATTGCGGGAAAAAGGTGTCGTAGAACTTGCCTTTCTTCAGATACTGCGATGCCCCGAACCAGAGTATCGCCAATACTCCCAGCGCGATCCCGCCGGCAACGAAGAGCCCCACGGCAAGTTTCGTGCCCCTGGTCGCCATATCACCCTTCCGCTTTCTTCGCGCCGGGCACGCGCCTGTTGAAAAAGTTGATCACACGCTCATCGGTCGAGTGCTCTTTCAGATACCCTGGTTCGCCTTCCGCGATGATGCCCCTCGCCTGCTTGTCCAGCATGATGCATCTGTCCGCTATGGAGAAGACCGATTCCAGTTCCTGTGTCACCATCACAAGCGTTGTTCCCATGCCCTTGTTTATGCTTCTCATAAGGTTGTCAATTTCCGCGGACGTTATCGGGTCCAGCCCCGCCGAGGGCTCATCGTGAATAATATCTCCGGGTCCAGCGCCATGGCCCGCGCGATTGCGGCCCTTTTTTTCATTCCCCCCGAGAGCTCGGCCGGCAGGTGGTTGTCGAATCCCGCGAGGTTTACCAGCGCCAGCTTCATCTTCACTATGTCCTTTATAACGGAGACGGGAAGGTCCGTGTGCTCGACAAGGGCGAGGGCCACGTTTTCAAATAACGTCATGGAGCCAAAAAGCGCGCCTGACTGAAACAGCATCCCCAGGTTGAGCCTCAGTCTTGTCAGTTCCGCCTCGTCGGCCCCGACGATGTCCACTCCCTTTATCCGCACGCTGCCCGCCGCGGGTTTATAAAGCCCGAGCACCTGCTTGAGAAGGGTGGATTTCCCGCAGCCGCTTTCCCCGAGGATCACGAAGACTTCCCCCTTGTATATGCTGAAACTTACATTCTCCAGTATGGCCTCGCCATCGTAACCGGCGGCAAGCCCTTCGATGGTTATAAGCGCTTCCGCCTCCGGCGCCATCTTTGGCTACAGCCCCAGTCTGGACATTATCAGCGCCATGGTCGCGTCGGTGAGCAGTATCAGGAATATGGCGCTTACCACCGCGGATGTGGTCATTTCGCCCACTTCCCCGGCCCCGCCCCTTGCCTTGAAACCCCTCTGGCAGCCGATTCCGGATATTATCGCCCCGAAGATGCAGGATTTCACTATGCCCTCAAGGACGTCCGCCGTGTGAACCCCCTTCGGCATTTCCTGTATGAAAGTTTGAATGGTCAAACCGGCATCCGTCACGCCGATAACCAGCCCGCCAAGGATGCCGAGAAAATCGGCGTACATCGAAAGAAGCGGCAGAACGAATATGGAGGCTAACACCCTTGGCACCGCCAGGAACCTGATCGGGTTAAAACCCATCATTGTCAGGGCGTCAACCTCTTCGTTCACCTTCATCGACGCTATCTCGGCGGCGAAGGCGGAGCCGGTCCTGCCGGTGACAAGGACGGCGGTTATAAAAGGACCGAACTCCTTTACCATTGCAACGGTCACTATCGAGGGCAAAAGCGCATTGCCGCCGACGCCTATGAGATGTTCAAGCGCCATGAGGGCAATGACAAGCCCCAAAAGGAAGCTGATAAGCCCGATAATAGGCAGTCCGTCGGCCCCGGCCTGTTTTATGTAGGAAAAAATGAACCGCCACCTGATGCCTCGCGGATGCCTGATCGCGGAGGCCAGCACAAGCACGAAATCTCCGAGGAAGACCATCGTGTCCAGGAAGTCGCCAATGAACCTGATTGTGGCCCCGCCCATCTGCTCCATGGGGCCCGCTTCCTTTTTTTCATGAATGGGCCTGGCTTCCACCGCCTCCCTGCTAATGAGACCCAGAAGGCCCCTTACCGCATCCGGCATGCCCATAAAGGAAAATGGGATGGCGTTGCTTTCCGTGGTCCGTTCCAGCTCGATCAGCACCAGGGCGCCGGCGCTGTCCATGTGATCTATTTTTGAAAGGTCAATGTTCAGCTTCCCGGGAGAAAGGCCCTCAAGGGCCGAACTCATTTCCGCCATCACGGATTTAAGGTTGCTTAAGTCCACGCGTCCTGAAAGAAAAAGGGTAATCTCCCCGCCCTTTTCTCCGGCGCTGGCGATTTCATAGTCCTTTGATTCGCCCGCGGTATCTTTCATCGGCTCCCGGAAAATTCAGAGATTCTGCCAAAATCTATCATATCGGGTATAGCTCGTCAAATTATCCATATTTCTTAAGCACTTAAATTATTTTGCCCTTCTCCGGGCGATTTTCCCTTTCCTCTCCCATCAGGAAGAGCTTGTCTGCCGCAATTTCCTCTCCATTCGATTCAGAAGCAATTTTGGGATAACATTGGCTTTTTTCCGGTCCGTATCTCACGATGCGCGTCAGGAAAAACCGGAATTGGGCGGGCCTTATTTATCTCTGGACTTGAAAATAATATAATAGAAGATGATCAATCAATTCTTTCAAGATGCTGACTTCCTTCAAACCCTGTTTGACGCCGTCCCTTCTTTTCTTTTTATTGTGGATACGGATTTCCAGATACACCATTTGAACTCCGCCGCGATATCTTTGCTGGATACGGGGAGAGAGAATATTTTATTTAGGAGGGCGGGCGAAGTCCTGCACTGCGTTCACTCTTCCGAAGCGCCCGGGGGATGCGGCCGCGCCCCGGCGTGCAGGGATTGCATTGTCAGGAATTCCGCCGGGAGGGCTTTTAAGGGGGAACATGTTACCCGTGAAACGACGAAAATGGAACTGCTCTCGGGCACCCGGATCGAGGAGGCATATCTTTCGGTAACTGCAAGCCCCTTTCATTATTCAGGTGAGAACCTGGCCCTGCTGATCCTGGAGGATGTCACCGCGCAAAAGCTGGCGGAAGAGGCCCTGCGGCAGAGCGAACAGTGGCTTGCAATAACGCTAAGGAGCATCGGGGACGCGGTCGTCGCCACCGACAATCAGGGCCGGATAAAGTTCATGAACCCGGTGGCCGAGGGCCTGATGGGCCGGAGACTGGAAGAGGTCCGGAATAAAGAACTGACCGAAGTGTTCAACATAATAAACAAGGACACCCGAAAGCCGGTTGAAAATCCAGTGAAAAGAGTGCTGCTTGAGGGCATAACCTGCGGCCTGGCCAACCATACGGTATTGATGGCGAAGGACGGGACGGAAATCCCCATAGACGACAGCGCCGCGCCGATCAAAAACGACAAGGGAGACATCCTTGGGGCGATCCTGGTGTTCCGGGACGTGACGGAGCGCGAGAAATCCGAAGCGCAATTGCGCGAAAGCGAGGCGAACCTTCGGAAGGCCCTGCAGTGGAAAGAGACGCTTTTAAAAGAGCTTTACCACAGGACGAAGAACAATATGCATATCATATCCAGCCTCCTTGCCCTCCAGATGCGGACAGTGAAGGACGACCAGAAAGCCGCGTGTCCCTTTCAGGTGATGCAAGGCAGGATCATGGCGATGGCCCTTGTGCACGAAAAGCTCTATCAGTCCCGGGACTTATACAATCTGGATATCAGGGATTATATAGAGGACCTTGCTAAATCCATTCATTCCAGTTTCAGGAGCGATGAAAAAAATATAAGTCTGAGACTGGACGTCGAAAGCATGTCTTTTCCTATCGATCAGGCGATCCCCTGCGGCCTTATCATAAACGAGCTTATGTCCAATTCCATGAAATACGCATTCACCGGCAGGAAGAGCGGACAAATCGGGATAGCGCTCCACGCCCCGGAGGCTGACAGGATAGAGATGGTCTTCTCCGATGACGGTAAAGGTCTGCCCGATGGCCTGGATGTAAAGGAGGCAACATCACTTGGATTGAAAATCGTCCACAATCTGGTCCAAAGGCAGCTTGACGGAGAAATAGAGTGCGAAGGCGGCCGGGAAACGAGATATCGCATCCGGTTCGGCAGGGACGCCAATGCGGAGGGCGGGGCGTGACGGATTCCGGACTACATGACGGCTTCGAGCAGCCTCAAGGTCTCCCGATAATTTTTCAGATAGAAACCGGCAAGGGTCTTTTTCCTTTTTGACCTGCCTATCCTGACGGTTATCCCTCTTTTTTCGAGCGCCCTGAAGGCCGCCTCATCGGTCACGTCGTCGCCGACCATTATGGGCAGGTATCCTCCCGGGACGTCCTTCAACCGGTTCAGTATCAAGAGGGCGGCGCCTCCCTTGTCCCAGGCTATATCGGGCACCGCCTCGAGGACCTTTTTCCCCCTGAGCACG
>JAJYGJ010000190.1:0-5876 GCA_021790695.1 Nitrospirota bacterium
CCCGTTCTATGAATAAGGGGAAAGGCCGACGGACGAGAGACGGCGCGTCTGAAAAAACCGGGGTGATCGCTCTTCAAAACGTTTAAATGGATCTTTTGGGGTTACGCCCGGAACGGCCACCCCGAATGAATAGGGCAGGCGTGTAAATGGGCCGCCAGTATGATTTCAGTCATGGAAAGGCCTTGCACGGACTGATATATTAAAATCATGGCGGCCTTTCCGGGAGGAGAGGACGGGTGCTTCCCGGAACGGCGCGGTAAAATAAAAATGATATGAACCCAGCGCTTTCAGATATGGCGTCCGGAGATGCCGGCGCCTCCGGAAAAAGGGCCCTCTCCTGGACCAGGGAGCCGGGCGCGTGGGTCATGCTGCTTGTGGCCTTTGCCGCCGGGACCGCGGTCTCCGGCAGGTTTGTAACGATCTCGGTCATAGTCTTTTTCTCGCTTGTGCTTTTGCTGCTGGCCAAATCCCCCGCCCTTTTCATGATCAGGGGCCGCAGATGGGAATTCCTGCCCGACATGGCCGCGCTTGTCCTTCCCGCCGTCGCTGGGATTTTCTACTCGGCATGGCTTTACCCGCCCCTTGGCTTTCTCTATGGGGCGGGCGCGGCGCTCGTGGCGCTCAATTATCACTTCGGCGGCAAGGGGGGCAAATTCCAGCATGTCTTTGCCGAGGCCTGCGGGATGGCCGTAATGGGGCTAGTGGCGACAATCGCGTCCTCGCTGTCGGGCGGGATTTTACGTCACCTTTACCTGGGGGCCTTCTTTTTTCTCTTTTATCTCGCAAGCTCCTTCAGGGTGAGATATGCGGGTTCCCCCGGATTCAGGCGCATCGGCATGATTTATTCCGCCCTTCTCGTGGCCGGCGGCATAGCGGCGGCTGCGCTTGCCCATCCGGCCGGCCTTTCGTTTCTGCCGCTCGTCGAGGATTTTTATTCTTCCCTGAAGATTGGAAAGCAAAGGCCCGCGTTAAGGCGGATAGGCCTGATATCGACGGCCAAGGCGCTCGTCTTCGCCGTTTTGATAGTCGCCTTCGCCTAGAACCTGTCTCAATCAATTTTGAGACAGGTTCTAATATCGCCCCGCGCCTGCCCGGAAATATCCATACGCGATGGGGGAATGCGGGATCCTTGGTAAAATGGGAGAGGGGAGGCCCGTTTTCATGAAAGGAGGGACCGATAATGGCCGAAAAGGTGGTCGTCCGGCAGGACATCGATTTCGAGGCCGAGATCCCGGCCCGGACGGGGCGGGGCTTAAGTCCCCGTCTCCCAGCTCTTCAGGTATCTCCTCTGCTCCGGGGTGAGCCTGTCTATCTTTATGCCCATCCCGGCCAGCTTCAGTGCGGCTATCTTCTCATCGATCTCGCGCGGGACCGGGTAGACCTTGTTTTCGAGCTTCTTGTAATTCCTGGCCATGAACTCGGCCGACAATGCCTGGTTGGCGAAGCTCATGTCCATGACCTGTGAGGGATGCCCCTCCGCGGCGGCCAGATTTATGAGCCTGCCCTCGCCGAGCAGGTAAATCCTTTTGCCGTTTTTAAGCGTGTATTCGTCCACGAATTCCCTTATCTTCCTGGTGGACTTCGAGAGCTTCTTCAGGGCGGGAATGTCCAGTTCCACGTTGAAATGGCCGGCGTTAGCCACGATTGCGCCGTCTTTCATCTTCGCGAAGACCTTCTGGGAGACCACGCCCGCGTCGCCCGTCACGGTCACGAATATGTCGCCGATCCCGGCCGCCTCGATAAGCGGCATCACCATGAAGCCGTCGAGGACGGCCTCCAGGGCCCGCAGGGGGTCCACCTCGGTGACAACCACCCTCGCTCCCATGCCCTTTGCCCTCATGGAGACGCCCTTGCCGCACCACCCGTAGCCCGAAACCACCAGGACCGAGCCTGCTATGAGCCTGTTGGTCGCCCGCAGGAGGCCGTCGATTGTCGACTGCCCGGTGCCGTAGCGGTTATCGAAGAGGTACTTCGTATAGGCATCGTTGACGGCGACGATGGGATATCTGAGGACGCCCTCCTGCGCCATGGCCTTCAGCCTTATGACGCCGGTGGTGGTCTCCTCGGTGCCTCCCACGAGATTGCCGATGAGGTCTTGTCTTTCCTTGTGCAGCGTGCTCACGAGGTCCGCCCCGTCGTCCATGGTGATATTGGGGCGGAGTGAGAGACACTGGCCGATGTGCCTGTAGTAGGTCTTGTGGTCTTCGCCCTTGATCGCGAAGGTGGGAATGCCGAAATGTTTTACCAGCGAGGCCGCGACGTCGTCCTGCGTGCTAAGCGGGTTCGAGGCGCACAGGTGCACCTGGGCGCCGCCCTCCTTCAGCGTGTCCATGAGGTTTGCCGTCTCGGTGGTCACGTGCAGGCAGGCCGCAAGCCGCATTCCCTTCAGGGGTTTTTCCTTTGCGAACCGCTCCCTTATTCCCTTCAGCACGGGCATGTCCCTTGCGGCCCATTCTATCCTCAGACGTCCCTTCGCGGCGAGCTTGATGTCCTTTATATCGCTTTTCATTACAGGCCGATCTCCTTTTTCAGCGCCTCCGCCTTGTCCGTCCTCTCCCAGGTGAAATCCGGGTCGTTTCTGCCGAAATGGCCGTACGCGGCGGTTTTTTTGTATATTGGTCTTCTGAGGTCCAGAAAATCTATTATGCCCTTTGGCGTGAGCGGGAAGACTTTCCTTACCGCGGCGGCTATCTTTGCGGGGGCCACCTTCGAGGTGCCGAAGGGGTCTATGAGCAGGGAGACCGGCTCCGGCACGCCGATGGCATAGGCTATCTGGACTTCCACCTTCGCGGCGATGCCCGCGGCCACGATGTTTTTGGCTATATGGCGGGCCATGTAGGCCCCGGAGCGGTCAACCTTGGTGGGGTCCTTGCCGGAGAAGGCCCCGCCGCCGTGGCTGCCCACTCCCCCGTAACTGTCGACTATGATCTTTCTGCCCGTGAGCCCCGTGTCCCCCATGGGGCCGCCGGTCACAAACCTGCCCGTGGGGTTTATGTAGTACTTGATGTTTTCCTCATCCACCAGCTCCATCGGGATGATGGGCTTGATGACCTTTTCTATGATGTCCTCCGTGAGGTCCTTCAGATGGATCTGATGGCTGTGCTGGGTGGACACGACAACCGTGTCAATCCGGAGCGGCTGGCCGTCTTTGTATTCGATCGTCACCTGTGTCTTTCCGTCCGGCCTCAGGTACGGCAGGATCTCGGTCTTCCTCGCCTCGGTCAGTCTCATGGCGAGCCTGTGCGCAAGGGAGATGGGCAGCGGCATAAGCTCCGGGGTCTCGTTGCAGGCATAGCCGAACATCAGCCCCTGGTCCCCGGCGCCGCCGGTGTCGACACCCATGGCTATATCGCCCGACTGTTCGTGTATCGCGGTGACCACGGCGCAGGTCTCATAATCGAAGCCGTATTTCGCGCGCGTATAGCCGATGTCCTTGATGGTCTGCCTGACCACGGACGGGATTTCAACGTAGGTCGAGGTGGATATCTCGCCGGCCACGAAGGCCAGCCCCGTGGTGACCAGCGTCTCACAGGCCACGCGCGACAGAGGGTCCTTCGTCAGGATCGCGTCAAGTATGGCGTCGGATATCTGGTCGGCTATCTTGTCCGGATGCCCTTCGGTCACGGATTCCGAAGTAAAAAAGTAGTCTTTTCTCACCATTATCGATCACACCCCCTTTTTTCAAAGCCGGCGAATTAGTAGTTTACTCCAATCCGGGTTGAAAGAAAAGTGTCCGCCCCGCAACACCCATGCCGCGCGCGGCCAGGATATAGGCGCAAGCAATGTTTGTTATTTGCGTCCGGCATGCGATAATCTAAGCGGATGGACATTGACGATCTTGCCTCATTCGGGGCGCCGCCCGCCCTGGCCGCGATGCTGGCTTCCTCCGGGTTTAAAAAACTCTATCCCCCGCAGGAGGTCGCGGTCCGGGAGGGGCTTTTAAAAAGCGAAGGCTCCTTTGTCGTGTCGGCCCCCACCGCCTCCGGCAAGACACTGATAGCCGAGATGGCCGCCCTTTCCGTCTTCCTGAGAAAGGCGGGGAAAATAATATACCTGGTGCCGCTTCGGGCGCTTGCGCGGGAAAAGTACGAGGAGTTCACGCGGAAATACGGGCAGACGGGCGTGAAAGTGGTGCAGAGCACCGGGGACCTGGACAGCGGGGGGCCTTGGCTTTCACGGGCCGATATCATCATATGCACCAACGAAAAGCTGGACTCCCTTATACGCCACCGGGCGGAATGGCTCTCCAAGGCCGGTCTCATCGTGGCCGACGAGGTCCATCTGCTCGGCGACGGCCGCCGCGGCCCGGTCCTTGAAGTGGTCCTGACCAGGCTGCGCTTCCTGAACCCGGGCATAAGGGTCCTGGCCCTGAGCGCCACCATCCCCAACTCGGAGGAGATCGCCGGGTGGCTCGGGGCGAAGCTTGTGGAATCGGATTGGAGGCCCGTCCCCTTGCGCGAAGGCGTTTTTTTTAACGGCGCGGCCATCTTTAACGACGGCGTCGTCGATTGGGTGCCGCCCGAAAGCGGCGTGGACGCGCTCGACCTGGCGCTTGAGACCATAAAACAGGGCGGTCAGGCACTTATATTCGTGGCGACGAGGAAATCGGCCGAGGCCCTGGCCAAAAAGTCGCTTCCTTATGTGCGCGCGCTGCTTGAACCGGCCGCGGCCGGGGAACTGGAAAAACTGGGGTGGGCCATACTTGAAACCACGTCGGAGCCCACGCGCCTTTGCAGGAGGCTGGCGGATTGCGTCTCGGAAGGCGCCGCCTTCCACCATGCGGGCATCATATACGGCCAGAGAAAACTGATCGAGGACGCCTTCCGGGCAAACCGGATCAAACTGTTGGCCTCCACGACCACGCTTGCCATGGGGCTGAACCTTCCGTCGAGGCGGGTCATCGTCCGGGACTGGTGGCGGTATGAGCCCGGCACCGGGATGCAGTCCATCCCCGTGATAGAGGCCAAGCAGATGTCCGGAAGGGCTGGCAGACCGGGCTATGACAGGTTCGGAGAGGCGGTGATGATAGCCAAAAACAAACGGGACGAGCAGTTGTTGTTTGAAAAATACATAAAGGGCGAGCCGGAGAAGATAGACTCCAGGCTGGCAAGCGAGCCCGCCCTGAGAACTCACGTGCTGGCCTCCGTCGCCGGCATGTTCACCACGGACATGAATGAGCTGATGGAATTCCTGGGCGGGACCTTCTTCGCCCGGCAGGGCGGCGCGGGATATCTTTTGCCGATAGCGCGCGACATAATAGGATTTCTCTCGGAAGAGGGCATGATAAAAAAGGACGGAGAAGGCGGGTTCAAGGCCACCGGGTTCGGCCGCCGCGTCTCCGAGCTTTATATCGACCCCCTTTCGGCCGTTGTGATAAGGGACGCCCTGGCCCTGCCTAAGGAAAAATCGTCTTTCGCCGTATTCCACATGCTCGCCCGGACGCCGGACATGATGCGGGTCCCGGTGAGAAAGAAGGACCGGGACGAGATGATGGAGGTCTTCAGCGTCCACGCCTCGACACTCCTTCTGCCGGACGAGGATACGTACCTGACCGAAGACGTCCTCTCCGAGCTTAAGACCGCCTCCATACTGATGCAGTGGGTCCTCGAGATGACGGAGGAGAAGATAGTCGAGCATTTCGGTATTGGTCCGGGAGATTTGCGGACCCTGGTGGACCTTGCCGACTGGCTGCTCTATTCCTCGGTCGAGATATGCAGGGTGGCGGGACCGAAGGACGCCCTTAAGGGCCTGGGCGCGGCCAGGATAAGGGTGGTCATCCCGAGCAGGTATTGCAACGCCACCAGGGCGGCGACGATGAGAAAATTGTCGCGCAGGGCCGGGGGCAGCGGGGCGCGCAGGCCGAGGATGGCGGTGGC
>JAJYGJ010000190.1:5886-6697 GCA_021790695.1 Nitrospirota bacterium
TCAGGGTGAACTACGGCGTGAAAGAGGAGCTTTTGCCCCTGGTCGGCCTGCGCGGCATAGGCCGGGTGCGCGCAAGGGCGCTCTTCAATGCGGGGTTTGCCGGCATGAAGGACATCGGGCGCGCCCCGGTTGAGCGGCTTGCCGGGGTCCAGGGCATCGGGGACGCGATCGCGCGGGACATCAAAAAACAGGCCATGTTATAATTGCCCAATGCTCAAAAGCAAAAACCTGCCGGTGGATGCATAAGAAACAGGAACTTGCGGGTGTCGCCTTCCTGCTGGCGGCGATTTTTATCGCGCTGGCCCTGGTGAGCTACTCGAAATGGGACCCTTCCTTCTTCACCGAAAGCACTTACAGGGTTGGAAATTACGGCGGAGTCGCGGGGGCGTATCTCTCGGACCTGCTTTTTACCCTTTTAGGTGTTTCGGCTTTTTTCATCCCCTTCTTCCTCGCGGCCTCCGGGGTCCGCAGGATACTTCAGAGGCCCGGGCGAAGGGCCCATCTGGCGGGGGCGGCGCTTTTTACAGTCTCGTTTTCGCTTGTCTCCGGGCTGACGGGGATTGATTTCGCATTTACCGGCTGGAACTCCGGCGGCTTTATCGGAGAGCGCGGCGCGGGTCTCCTGGTGAGATATCTCTCTCATCCGGGCGGTTATGTCTTCGCCATTTTTTCCCTTGTCTCCTCCCTGGTGCTCCTTAGCCCCGTGCCCGTCAGGCAACTCAGGCAGTTCATGGGCCGGGCTGCGTCCCCCGCCCTTCCCGATAAAAAGGCGCCCGCGCCCGGAAGACCGGGCGGCCGGGCGCAAAAACCG
>JAJYGJ010000090.1 GCA_021790695.1 Nitrospirota bacterium
CGGGGCCTCGCTTTTTCGGGATGTCCGCAGGGAAGCCCCGGGACTTTTTTGAAGGAGGCCACCTCGAATTCGGGGGCCTTTCCGTGATATTATGGTTTCCTCGAATGGACGTCATCATAACAAGGAGAGAGAGTCATGAAATTGAAGATAGGGGTAATGGGGTCCGCCTCCGGATATCTCCACAAGGGGCATCTTGATGCCGCATACAGGCTGGGGCGCGCAATTGCCGGCAACGACTGCGTAACCATCACGGGGGCCTGTCCCGGGCTTCCGCTCGAGGCGGCAAGGGGCGCAAAGGACGCGGGCGGGCTGGTGATAGGCGTATCCCCCGCCCTGAGCGAATGGGAGCACGTGCACAGGTATGACTCGCCCGTGGACTACCATGACGTGCTCATCTTTACCGGAAGCGGGCTCATGGGGCGGGAGGTCGTGAACATCAGGACTTCGGATATAGTGGTCATAATCGGGGGCAGATCGGGCACGCTCGGCGAATTTTCCATCGCCTATGACGAGGGCAAACTCGTGGGCGTAGTGCTTGGGACGGGCGGGATAACCTCGGAGATCAAATATATCCTGCGGGTGATAAAGAAGAAAACGGGGGCCAGGGTGTTGCACGACGACGATCCGGAGAGGCTGGTAAAGAGCCTTCTTTCATATTACACGAGCAGGCATTTCAGGCGTCCGAGCGTCCATACCCATTTTGTGGTGCAAAACAATAACGGGGAGGGAGCGGCAGAAGGATCGGCGACACCGGCAACAGGGGGGGAAGGGTCGGTCTAGCCGGTCTAGCCCGGTCCGGTCTTCAGGAGCACATAGGTGGCCCCGGGGCCGCCATCGCAAGCCCTGGCTGAAGAGTATGCCAGGATATATTTCCGGAAAGGCCCCTCCAGCCATTTCCTCACGGCTTCCTTGAGCACCGGGCCCTGGGGCGAGCGGAGCCCGCGGCCGTGGATCACCTTGACGCAGAAGGTCCTTTTCCTGCTGGCCGCAAGCAGAAATGACTGCATGGCCTCGAAGGCCTCCTCTCTGGTCATCCCGTGCAGGTCTATATATTCCCTGACCGGGAATTCCCCGCCGTGGAGCCGCCGGGCCAGACCGGAAGGCGTTCCCGGCCGTGTCCACTCGATGTATTCGCCGGTCTGGCTCAGGTTGATGCGCGCCTTGCCGCCCACAATCGCGGCAAGCTGTTTCATTATCAGGTCCTCGTCCTGCCGGGCGGAACTCACGGCCCCTTTTTCTTTTTTGGACACCCCCGGCTTCGGCCTGGCGGGCGCCTTTGCGGTTTGAAATTCCTTTATCTCCCTTACGCCCTCCATCGCCTCCATGAAAAGCTCCCGGTCCGTTTTTGTTTTTGATTGTACGGCCTCCCGGCCGGCCTCCTCCGGCGGGCCCGCGTCCTTCGGGACCGCGGGCCCGCGGTCCGCGGTCCGCGGGGTTTTGGCCGCGCCGGCATCCGGGGCCGGGATATCCTTCAGGACCTCAAACGGGGTGAAATGCAAAGAGGGTGTTTTCATGAATCGATTCCATTAATGTCCGTTTATACGCCTTAAAATTATTATAACCGAATGTTCGAGGCCGGAGCAGCGGGGCGCCCCCGGGGGTCTTTCTCCGATTCTCGCGTCCTAACGCGGTTAACCCGTGCAAATACCCCCTGCCGACTGTCTGAAAGCGGGCAAAACGGCGGTATAATGGGGCATGGACAAAGCCATGAGCAGGAAGGCGCTGGAGGGTTATCTGCAGGGTTTTGGCGTGGAGAAAGTGCTCGCGGTTAAATCCATGGGCAGGGGGGCGCACGGAGAGGGCTGGCTTGTACGCGCGAAAGGGCGGGATGGCGAGAGCGAATTCGTCATAAAGTCGATAAGGCCCGCGGGACTCGGGCATGATTATCCCTCGGACCGCGCGGGCATGTTCCTTCTGGCCCTTGACACCTACAATTCCCTTCCGAACCACGTAAAGGCGCTGGACGTCATCACCCTGCGCCCGGACGGCAGCCTCAAGGGGGCCGGCGGCGGCAGGGATTACTATCTTCTGATGCGCAAGGCCAGCGGGAGCAGCTACTTTGAGGATTTGGACTCCATGAGGACAAAGGATGCGCTCGGGGCGGACGATGCCCTGAAAATAGACCTCATGGTCTCCTACCTGGCGGGCATACATTCTCTCAGGAAGACGTCAAGGACCCTCTACCTGAGGAAGTTGAGGGACATCATCGGGCACGGGGAGTGCCTGATGGGGGTATTCGACACCTATCCCAGGGGAGTGCTGCTTCCGGGGGAGATGGCTGGGATAGAGAAAAAATGCATAGACTGGAGGGCAAGGCTCAAGAGCGGCTACCGGAGGCTCTGCTGCGTGCATGGCGATTTTCATCCCGGCAATATCCGGTTTCACAAAAGCAAAAGCGGGCAGGACTTCGGCATCACGCTTTTGGACAGGAGCCGGGGCCCCTGGGGGGAGCCGGCGGATGACGTTACCGCCCTGGCCATAAACTACATATTTTTTTCGGTCAGGTTCCACGGGTGCGTGGAGGGGGCCTATCTGGAGGCGTTTAAAAGGTTTTTTGGGCTTTATATGAAGCGGACCGGGGATTCAGACCTGCCGTCGGTCGCGGCGCCTTTCTTTGCTTTCAGGGGGGCGGTTGTGGCCAACCCGGTATTTTATCCGGAGCTTTCCCGGGAGGGTCGCAGGCTCATATTCAGGTTCATAAACCGGGTGCTTGACACCCCGGAGTTCGACCCGGCCAGGATAAACGATTATCTGTCTTCATAGAATATTCAAAAATATATTTTAATTTTGGTAGGATTGCAGGAACCTGTCTGAAATGGGTTCGAACGTATAAACCTTTTTCAATTTACCCCGGAACGAGGAGGAATCCCGCGTGAAATCAAGGACGAAGTACGGTATTGCGGCGGCAGGCTTTGTGCTGATAGGGCTTGTCGTGGGCCTGGTCTTGTCCTCCACCATTGGCATAAATACAAAAGGGTACGGCCAGGAGTACAAGATCTCAAAAAAGGCCGTGCAGACCCTTACCGCGATAAGCGACGCCATGGCGGACGTGGCGGCGGCAGTCAAACCCTCGGTCGTGAACATCTCGACCGTCAGCATCGTAAAGACCCCGGGTATCGAAAATCCCCTCTTCAACCAGCCTTTCTTCAAGCATTTCTTCGGCACCCCGCTTTTCCCGCAGTTGCCGAGTGAACAGCGGCAGATGAGCCTGGGCTCCGGCGTTATCGTGGACCCCAACGGCATAATACTCACCAACGATCACGTGGTCAAAGGGGCCCAGAAGATAACCGTCACCATCGGGCAGAACTCTTACAAGGGCAAGGTCATCGGCGCCGACGCGAAGACGGACCTGGCCGTGGTCAGGATAAACGCGCACGGACTGCCCGCGATCAAGTGGGGAGATTCCGACAAACTCCGGGCGGGCGACACCGTCATGGCCATCGGAAGCCCGTTCGGCCTGACCCGGACGGTGACCTCGGGCATAGTAAGCGCCGTGGGCAGGGCGAACGTCGGCATTGCCGCATACGAGGACTTCATCCAGACCGACGCGGCCATAAACCCCGGCAACTCCGGCGGCGCGCTCGTGAACGCAAGGGGCGAACTGGTGGGCATAAACACCGCCATCTTCAGCACCACGGGCGGCTATGAGGGGATCGGGTTTGCGATCCCCAGCAACATGGCCAGGACAGTCATGGAGGAGCTTATAAAGACGGGGCATGTGACCCGCGGATGGCTGGGCGTCTGGATACAGCCGGTCAGCGCGGAGCTTCAGAAACAGTTTGGCCTGAAAAACGGAAAAGGCGCCCTGGTGGCCGATTTCACCCAGGGCAGCCCGGCGCAAAAGGCCGGCATGGAGCGAGGCGACTTTATTGTTGAGTATAACGGCAAGGCCGTTCAGGACCCCAACGAGCTGAGAAACATGGTGGCCAACACCAGACCGGGCGCCGTCGTGCCCATGACGGTGATAAGGCAGGGCAGGCGGGTAACGCTCCAGGTGAAGATCGGCGAGCAGCCCAAGGAAGTGGCACAGGTGCAAAAACCCTCCATGGAAAACGCGTTAAGCGGCGTGAACGTTCAGGACCTGACCCCGGCCTTGAGACAAACCCTTGGCATACCGGCCAGGATAAAAGGCGTGGTTGTCACCCAGGTGGCGGAAGGCAGCCCTGCCCAGGACGTCCTTGAGCAGGGGGACGTCATAATGGAGCTGAACCACGGGAAAATAACCAATATGGCGGAATACCTGGCGCAGGCCAGGGGGATCGGAAAAAACCAGAGCGTCCTGCTTCTGGTCTACCGGCAGGGCCAGGTCTTCTACGTGACTATCTCCACTCAATAGGGGACAACGGGTTTTTGCCTTTCAAGGGGCGCGTCTTACGGATGCGCCCCTTTTTTCATGCCATGCAAGGGGTTTTGCCCTTTTTACCTTGTGATATAATTTTTCCAATGTATCTGGTAAGCGCCTGCCTGGCCGGTTTCAATACAAGATATGACGGCACTCACTGCCTGGAGGAGCGGGTGCGAAGGCTCGTTTTTTCAGGCCAGGCAGTCCCCGTCTGCCCGGAGCAGCTTGGCGGGCTTCCCACGCCGAGGCCGCCCCTGGAATTTACGGCCGGGGCCGGCGCGGAGGCGCTCGACGGAAAGACCGGGGTGCATGTGGTGGACAATCAACCGCTGCCCTCACGGGACAATCAACCGTTACCCTCACCCCATCCCTCTCCCACCGGGCGAGGGAGGAATCCCGTGGAAGACGGGGGGGCGGAGGGCGAGGGAGTTGATTATACCGCAGCGCTCCTCCGGGGGGCGAGGGAGACGCTCCGTATAGCCAGGCTATACGGAATAAAAGAGGCCATCCTGAAAGACGGGAGCCCCTCATGCGGGACCTCTCATGTGCATACCGGGGGCCACGAGGCAAAGGGCCAAGGCGTAACGGCCGAGCTTCTTGCACGCGAAGGCTTCAAGGTGCGGGGCGTTGATTCCCTACAAGGATGACAATCCGACAGCCACGCCCCCTTATGTAACGGTCTCGATCATCGTCATCAATTGTCTCGTCTTTGTTTACGAGCTGATCTATCCCAGCGGCCTGCGGAGGTTCGCCCTGGATTATGGCGCTATCCCGTACAGCCTCGTCTCTTTCAGGAGAATTCAGCCCATAAGCCCCTTCTGGACGATCTTTACCTCGATGTTCATCCACGGGGGCTTTTTGCATATCGGGGGCAACATGCTTTTTCTCTGGATCTTCGGAGACAATATAGAGGCCGAGGTGGGGCATCTCAGGTTCATTTTTTTTTACCTGCTTTGCGGGGTGGTGGCCGTATACACCTTTGCCCTGACCGATCCCGCCTCCATAAAACCGATGATAGGGGCGAGCGGGGCGATCGCGGGGGTGCTTGGCGCCTATATCCTGCTTTTTCCGAGGGCGCAGGTCTATACGATAATCTTTCTGGGCATCTTCGTCCAGATAATAAAACTTCCGGCCCTGGTGGTCATAGGGTTCTGGGCCTTTCTCCAGTTCCTGAACGGGTTTTTCGGCGGCGGGGGCGGCATTGCCTGGTTCGCCCACGTGGGCGGATTTCTCTTCGGGTTGCTGACAGTCAAACTCTTTATGTCCGGGAGAAAAGGCCGGATAAGGAGATGGCGTTAAAAACTCCCGATTTATGGAGATATTATTCATAAAAATGAGATAATTTTAGAAAAATGGTCAATAATCTTTAAAAACGTCAGATTTTACCGCATTTTAGTTCCTTGCGCGAACCCGTATATTATTATATATTTATTAGCACTCATTGTTTATGAGTGCTAATAAAACTTTAAACAACATTATTTCAAGGGAAAGGAGAGCAGCATGAAATTCAAGCCTTTAAAAGACCGGGTGTTCGTAAGCTATGCCGAGGAGGAGGAGAGGACCAAAGGCGGGCTGTACGTGCCTGACACGGCGAAGGAGAAGCCGCAGAAAGGGAAGGTGGAGGCGGTCGGCTCGGAAGTCAAGGAGGTGAAGGTTGGGGATTCGGTGCTTTTCGACAAGTATTCCGGCTCCAAGGTGAAGATGAACGACCAGGAGTGTCTCATCATCAAGGAAGAAGACATCCTGGGAATAATCGAAGGTTAAATGGATATCGAGCGCATTGCCCGCGGGCAAAAACGAAAATTGCCGCGGGGTCAAGCGATCGAATATAAAAAATAAAAAAATTCCTTACATTTTCCCGCGGCTTGCCGCAGGGAAGATCAATAAAGGAGGATATCTGAGGAATGGCAAAGCAACTCTTATTTGACGAACCCGCGAGGCAGGCCCTTTTAAGAGGGGTGAACATACTGGCTGACGCCGTGAAGGCGACACTCGGCCCCAAAGGCAGAAACGCGATCCTGGACAAGAAGTTCGGCGCCCCGACGATCACGAAAGACGGGGTCACGGTGGCAAAGGAGATAGAACTGAAGGACCCCTGGGAGAACATGGGCGCCCAGTTGGTGAAGGAGGTCGCCTCGAAGACCTCGGATGCGGCCGGAGACGGCACCACCACCGCCACGGTGCTTGCCAATGCCATTTTCCGCGAGGGGATAAGGAACGTTGTGGCGGGCGCAAACCCGATGGACATAAAGAGGGGCATCGACAAGGCCGTGGAGAACGTTATCGAGGAGCTTAAAAAACTCTCCAAGCCGGTCGTGGACAAAAAAGAGATAGCCCAGGTGGGC
>JAJYGJ010000025.1 GCA_021790695.1 Nitrospirota bacterium
GCGGTCAGTTTAAAGGCTGTTTCCGGAGGCAAACATGAAGTCACTATAAGTGGACTTCTTGCCGTCATTCCGGAGGCGGTAATCCGGAATCCAGCGACTTTTAAAGGCAACGTCACTGGATACCGGCTGGAGTTTTTACCCCGTACCGCGATACGGGGCCGGTATGACGAACTTTAATGCAACGTTAAGGTTAAAAAAGTTCCTGTCCCCTGCGGCAAGCCGCAGGGGGGATCAAAACAAAAGCGGAGGGAGCGGGTTTTATGGCCGATGCGGCGCCCAGAAAAGGCAGGATGCCCGGTTTCAGGCTTTTCCGGATAGCCGGCATCCAGATCCAGATAGACTTTTCGTGGTTCATAATCTTTTTCCTTCTTCTGTGGAGTCTTTCGGCAGGTTACTTTCCTCACGCCTTCCCCAGGGAGTCCGAATGGGTTTACTGGGGGGCGGGCCTTGCCGCCACGATCCTTTTTTTCGTCTCCGTGCTGATACACGAACTGGCGCACTCGCTGGTGGCCCAGCATCACGGGCTGTCGATCCCTTCCATTACCCTGTTTGTATTCGGCGGCGTCTCCCAGCTTTCGGAGGAGGCCAAGGACCCGGCGAGCGAACTGAAAATAGCCATAGCGGGACCGCTGAGCAGCATCGCGCTGGCGGGGATATTTTACGGGCTCAAGCTGCTGGCCTCCGGGTCGCCGCACAGGATAATAGGGGCGGTCCTGGGCTACCTGGCGCTCATAAACGGCGCGCTTGCGGTCTTTAACCTCATACCCGGGTTCCCGCTGGACGGCGGCAGGGTCCTCCGGGCCTACTACTGGAAGAAGAAAGGCTCTTTTTCAAAGGCCACCAGGCTCGCCTCGGACATCGGCAAGGCGGTTGCGGTGCTGCTTATCATTTTCGGCGGGCTGGAGGTCCTGGCCGGCGGACTCATAAGCGGCCTCTGGCTGGTATTCATAGGCATATTCCTGAGAAGCGTGGCCCAGAGCGGCTATCAGGATGTCATCCTGAGGGGGCTTCTTAATTCCACGCGCGTATCCGACATAATGGTCCTGGACGTGATAAAGGTGCCCCCCGGCCTGTCTCTTGACAGGCTCGCCAGGGATTATTTCCTTCACTACGGATACAAAGGGTTCCCCGTCTTCGACGATGAAACTCCCATCGGGCTGGTCTCGCTGGCGGACATAAGGGGCATCCCGGAAGGCGTGCTGCCGGCCAGGACCGTGCGGGAGGTGATGACGCCCCTCAATGACCAGATCGTCATCTCTCCGGACATCCCGCTTTCCCAGGCCCTTCCCCGGATGAGGCAGGACGGCAGACTCCTGGTGATGGCCGGGGGCCGTTTCCTGGGGCTCATCACGAAAACGGGGCTCATGCGGTTCCTGGAAGTAAAAAGAGTGCTTGGGGAAAACGGGCAGTAATGAAGGACGCCAGCGCCCTTGAGGACGTCGGCGCCTTTGAGGCCGCCAGCGCCTTTGAGGACGCCGGCGCCTTTGAGGCCGTAAATGGGAAGATGAAGGAGGCTCCGCAGCCGGACTCCATGAGGCCCATGCTCGCCGTGACCGCCCGGCCGGGGGCCGGGCTGCCCGCCGGGGGCTGGATATTCGAGCCCAAACTGGACGGGCAGCGATGCCTGGCCTTCAGACGCGGGGGGCGGGCGAGGCTCGTCAGCCGGAACGGGAAAAACATCAATGGCAACTACCCGGAGCTGCTGCGGGCGGTCCTGGCCCAGCCGGCCCGCGATTTTATCGTCGACGGCGAGATAGTGGCCTTTAAAGGCAGTCTGCCCAGCTTCGCCGCGCTCCAGCCCCGTATGCAGATAGCCGACCCCGTGAAGGCCCTTCTGAGCGGCATAGAGGTTTTTTACTACCTGTTCGATCTGCTCTATTTCGAGGGGCATGATCTCACGGCCCTCCCGCTTTCGCTTAGAAAGGCGATGCTCGGCCGCGTCATTTATTTCACCGGTCCTCTGAGGGAGACGCCCTGGGGAGAAAACGGCCGGACCGTCCTGGACAGGGAATGCAGGAAGGGCGGGGATGGCGCAATGGCGAAGCGGGCCGGCTCGGTTTACGTCCGGAAACGCTCGGCCGACTGGCTTAAGTTCAAGTGCGCAAGCCGGCAGGAATTCGTGATCGGAGGCTATACCGATCCGGCAGCGGCGCGCGGCGGTCTTTTCGGGGCCCTCCTTGTCGGCTATTACAGGGCGGGCCGGCTGCTATACGCGGGAAGGGTGGGGACGGGTTTTGACTTTCTCACCAGGAAAGACCTCATGGAGAGGCTCCGGCCCCTGGGGCAGGACGCCCCGCCCTTTGCCGCCCCCGGCGAGATACCCGGAAAAGGCGTCCATTGGGTCCGTCCGGAACTCGTCTGCGAGGTCCGCTTCCGCGAATGGACGAAAGACGGCCTCCTGAGGCGTGGCCTCCTGAGGCACCCGAGTTTCAAGGGGCTCCGGTTCGACAAGCGGCCCCGAGAGGTCCGGAAAGAGACCTGAGGATGCGCGCCGGATTTGTGTGGGAAGACCCCGGGTATCGGCCTGTCCTTTCGTCAGGTGCGCGGTCCCGGACGTATCCCCGGAGGCTTTGTTGAATTGTAATCCGCCCGCTTGCGTCCTTCCTCAAGGAGCAGGCCGATACCAGCCCCGAGACCCGATAAGCGGACGGTGTTGATATGGACATGATAAATTGTTGATATGAGATTTTTGATATGAGCCCGCCCGGGACCGGTTCGCGCGTGGTCAGCGTCGGCGGCCGCCATATCGAGCTTACAAACCTGGGGAAGGTGCTCTTCCGCGAATCGGGCATCACGAAGGCCGAGCTTATAGGCTATTATGACCGCATAGCCCCGGTGATGCTTCCACTCATAAAAGGCAGGCCCATCACCATGCACAGGTTTCCCGGCGGGGCCGGCGAGGGCGGGTTTTTCCAGAAGAGGGCCGCCAGCTATTTCCCGGAATGGGTCAACCGCGCGAGGATCGGCATCAGGGAAGGGATTGGGACCGGGGAAAGGGCGGCCACAAAATTCATGGAGCAGATCACCTGTGAAAACAGGGCGACCCTGGTCTACCTGGCCAATCTTGCCTGCATACCGCACGTCTGGCTCTCCCGGGTTGACAAGATCGATTACCCGGACAGGATGGTCTTTGACCTGGACCCGGCCTCAGGCCCCCCTGAGGACCCTTCGGGCTTTGAATCCGTGCGCTACGGCGCGCTCATGCTGAGAGAGGTCCTCACCGGGGCCGGCATGGAGTCCTTTGTCATGACCACGGGTTCCAGGGGGCTTCATGTGACCGTCCCCCTGAGGCGCGATGCGGATTTCAGTGAAACGAGGGATTTTGCGTCCGCCGTCGCCGGCGTGATAGCAGGGCTCGCGCCTGATTATTTCACGTCCGAATTTGCCAGGGGGGAGCGCGGGGGAAGGCTTTTCATAGACACGTACCGGAACGCCTTCGCGCAGACTGCGGTGGCCCCTTACGCGGTGCGGGCGCTGCCCGGCGCCCCCGTGGCGGCCCCGGTTGACTGGGAGGAGGTGAAAGACCGAAGGCGCAGGCTCACCGCCCGCAAGTACACGATCAGGAACATCTTCGAGCGGCTTGACCGGAGGGGAGACCCCTGGAAGGCGATGGCGGGGAAATCCTTTTCCGTAAAAAGCGCGGTCACAAGGCTTAAGGCCGGAAACATGCTATAATTCATCGCGTTCCTGAGGGGGGCTGAAAGGAGGTCGATCCCAGTCGATCCGAACCTGATTCAGGCCGTTCAGGCCGGGGGGCAGAAAGGCGGCGCTCAAGGGCGGGATGCGGGACCGGATTCTGCCCGGTTGATGCGGGGTCTGCGGGCAAGGCTTTTCATTTTTTTCCTGGCCGTGATGCTCGTCTCGACAGGGGCGGTTGCCATTTTCGTGGCAGGCAGGGAAAGGGCCTTTCTTTTTTCCATCCAGAAGGCAAGATCGATTTCACTGGCCGAAGACGCGGTTGAGACGGTGCGGGAAGAGATGCTGGTCGAGAGAAAACCGGCCGGGATATCAAAGATAGTCAGCGGCCGCATGGGCAGGACCGGCGTGTCGGTCGCGATATTCGGTAAAGACGGCTCTCTTTATTACGGGCCTCCGGGGTTGAGGCTGCCCGGGGCGGCGGGCGCGCATCTTTCCCCCTCGGCCGCGTACCTCGGTTATTCTTACGAGAAAAACGGGGTCTTCGCTTTTTTCAGGCCCCTTTTGAATGAGAAGGCGTGCTGGGGCTGCCATAGCCCCGCGGACCGCGTACGCGGTTATGTGGGCATATTCATACCCGTTAGCGGACCGCAGCAGCGGATAGACCGGGCGCTGGCAAGCTCGATTGTCTTTGCCCTGCTCATCTCGATTGCGGGAGGGGCGGCGATGGTCTTCATCGCGAAAAGGATGCTCGGCCGGGAGCTGTCCAGGGAGAGCGGGGAAAAATTAAAGGCCCTCGCCGAAAAGGAATTTTCCGAGGCCATATTCAATTCGACGGCAAGCGGGGTCGCCGTCCTGGATGAAAAGGGCAATATCCTCAGGATGAACCAGTCCGGGCTTGAGATCCTGGAGATTTCCGCCCGGGAGGCGGCAGGCAGCCGCCTGGACGCGATAGATGCGGCGCTTGCGGAGATGAGAAACACCGTCCCCGCCCAGCCCTCTCCCGAGACACTCTGCCAACCCAGCCGCGAGACGGTCATAAGGACGGCGGGCGGAGAGATTAAACCCGTCGGGTTTACGAATTCCCAACTGCTTGACCAGAACGGGAGGCGAAAGGGCGTCATAGTCGTTTTCAGGGACCTCACGGAGATAAAGAGGCTCAGGGATGAGATCAGCAAAAAACAGCACTTCGAGGCCATCGGCAAGGTCATAGCGGGTGTCGCGCACGAGATCAGAAACCCGCTGTTCGCGATCCAGTCCATAGGGCAGCTCCTGGAAAGGGAGATAACTTCATCCCAGCACCAGGCCCTCATACATGCCATGCTGAAGGAGACGGGCAGGGTGAAAGCACTCATCGAGGAGCTTCTCTCCTACAGCCGCCCCTCGGCGCTGCAGATGAGATGGCTGGATCTGCACACGTTCTTCGAGGACCTTTTCAGTTATATCAGGCTGGGCGGCTTCCGGCCCAAGGTCACCTTCAGATCCACAGGCTCCGTCAGGATAAGGGCCGACGGCGACAAGATGAGGCAGGTTTTTTTGAACCTCCTTGAAAACGCGGCCGGCGCCTCGTGCACAAAAGTGGAGATAACGGCTGAAGGCAGGGACGGCCAGGTCGCCATAACCGTCAGCGACGACGGGGCGGGTATAAAAGAGGCCGATTTGGACAGGATATTCGACCCCTTTTTCACGACCAAAAAGGAAGGCACGGGGCTCGGGCTTCCCATTTGCAGGAAGATCGTGGAAGAGCACGGGGGGCGGCTGGACATAAAGAGCCCGCCCGGCGGGGGCACGACCGCTACCGTGAAGCTCCCCCAGGCCGCGGGCCGGGGGCCGGACGCTCAGAACTGAAATCTTCCCTGCGTCTCCTCGGCGGCGGCAGCGCGGTGGTGTTTCGGCTTCCTCGGCTCCGGGACGGGGATGCCGCAGGCGGCCACCTTTTCCACAAGGTCGTTTATATCCACGGGTTTTTCGTAATAGTGGTAGGCGCCTTTTTCATAGGCCGCCTCTCTCAGTTCGGCGGTGCCGTAGGCGGTCATTATTATTATCTTGGTGCCGGGACTGGACTTTTTCACGAGGTCCAGAAGCCTCAGGCCCTCGTACCCGTGAACGCCGCTTAAGCGGATGTCGGCCAGGACAAGGTCCACTTTGTGCGCCGAAAGGGCCTCTTCGGCCTCCTCGATCTTTCCCGTGGTGATGACAGACACGGACCGGCTGCTTAGAAGATGCGAGAGGGAAAGGAGTATCGTCGGCTCATCGTCCACGATCATTACCCGTTTCATTCTGGCCATAGAGTACATCTATAAGGGGATTTTTTCAACCGTTTAAGGCCCCGGGCTTACAGCCCGTATTCCGCCCATCTGGACTCAACCAGTTTTTTGATCTCTTCCGCCATCTCGATGTCGGGAGGCCACTGCCGGGTAAAACCTTCCCGGGCGGTCTTTTTTGTGGCGTCGATGCCCATCTTGCCCCCGTAGGCGGGGATCGGGGAGGCGTGCTCCAGCACATCCAGGGGCCCCTCGACGATAACGACGTCGCGCTTCGGGTCCGTGTTGTTGCCAAGCCTCCAGAGCACCTGGGAGAGGTCCTGCACGTCGACTGAGCCGTCCACCACGATTATCATCTTCACGAAGCTCATCTGCCCCATGCCCCAGAGGGCGTACATGACCTTGCGCGCGTGGCCCGGATAGCGCTTGTCTATGGAGACTATCGCCATGTTGTGGAAGACCCCCTCCAGGGGCAGGTTCATGTCCACTATCTCCGGCAACTGCTTTTTGAGGAGGGGCAGGAATATGCGCTCCGTCGCCTTCGCGATGTAGCAGTCTTCCATCGGCGGCCTGCCCACGATCGTGGCCGGGTAGACCGGGTCTTTTCTCATGGTCATGCAGGTGATGTGGAAGACCGGGTACATATCGGCAAGGCTGTAATAGCCCGTATGGTCGCCAAACGGGCCTTCGAGTTTAAGCTCTCCCGGATCGCAGTAGCCCTCCAGCACTATCTCCGCGTTTGCCGGCACCTCAAGCTCCGAGGTCTCGCAT
>JAJYGJ010000114.1 GCA_021790695.1 Nitrospirota bacterium
TTCCCTCGCCGAAGACGATATTCGTCCTGCCGGACGAGAGCTTGCACCTCCGGCAGCCCTCGATCTCCTCGTGGAAGAGTGCGGACAAGGCCTTTTCCGGGTCTTCCGTTTGGGGAAGCGGGCCCATCGGCAGCGATTCCAGTCCCAGCGCGCCATAGAATTCGATCACGCGCCGGATGTCCTCTTTTTTCAGCGGCTCCCCCATCTCAGTTTCTCCCTCAGCACCTGGAAATAATCCCTCTCGAACGGCACCAGGAGCCTGGCGTTATGAGGAGACCTGGTCACCACCACGATATCGTTTTCCCTCAGGCTGAAGCCGACCTGGCCGTCAAGGGCGAGATCGACCGCCACGTTTTTCGTCACCGGCTTTATACCGATCTCCACGTCCTGCGGCAGCACGATCGGCCTCATGGCCAGCGTGTGGGAGCAGATCGGGGCCAGGACGATGCCGGCGACCGTCGGGTAGAGCACCGGCCCCCCCGCCGAAAGGCAGTAGGCCGTGGACCCGGTCGGGGTCGAGGCGATAAGGCCGTCGGCCCGGAACGTGGTCATGAGGGCCCCGTTCACGTAGGCCTCGATCTCTATGAGCCGCGGGGCCGCCCCCTTGTTGACGACCACATCGTTTAATACGGAGTATTCCGCGATAAGCTCGCCGTGGCGTTTTATGGCGGCCGCGAGCATCATGCGCTCCTCGCAGGGGCAGTCGCCCGCGAGGGCCTTTTCGACCGCTTCCTCCAGCCGCTCCCTGCCGATCTCCGTTATGAAGCCCAGGCCGCCCAGGTTCACTCCGAGTATCGGCACGCCCCTGGCGCAGACCAGCCTGGCAACCGACAGTATCGTGCCGTCTCCTCCGAGGGTGATGATAAGGTCCGCGGCGCGCGCGATCTCCGCCCTGGGGTGGCCGGCCTTCCCAAGCGCCTTTGCCGCCTCGGCATCGACCAGGGGCTCAAGCCCCTTTTTTTCGAGCCACGGCAGCAGCCCTTCCATTATCCTTACGGGTTCGGGCAGCCCTTCCTTAGCTATGATGCCAATCTTCTTCATCGACGCCCTCTATTATAATCTCTCTGGGCCCCTGGCGGGAAACCGGCCCGCCCCGGGTGACATTGATCCTCACCATTACGCCGCCGGCCGGCCGGGGCGAAAAAGGCAAAAAAAGCCTTTCGGCCCATTCGATGACCGCGATGCCGTCCGGGCCCGGATATTCGTCGATGCCGGTCTCATGGATGTCCCCGGCGTCTTCGAGCCTGTAGAGGTCTACATGGTAGAAGGGCCTTCCGTTCGTCCCTTCGTGCTCGGCGATGATGGTGAAGCTCGCGCTTGTGACGTCTTCCTCGGGGACGCCCAGGGCCGGGGCCATGCCCTTGACGAATACGGTCTTGCCGCTGCCAAGCTCTCCGAAAAGATAGACCGTCTGGCCGGGTTTCAGGAGCCGGGCAAGCCTCATGCCGGCGGCCTTCGTCTCTTTTTCGGTCTTCGAGATTATCCTTATGATGGCTGCTCGCCCCCCGCCGCCCCTATGACCTCGTGTCTGCCTATGATGCCGACGAGCCTGCCGGCCTTCGTCACCGGCACCAGGTTGATGCGTTTTTCGGCCATTATCGTGGCCACGTCCTCCATGGGGGTGTCCTCCTTGACCGTGAGGATGTCCCTGGAGCATATCTCGCCGACCGTGCGCGCGGACATCTTCCGGATCTCCTTTTCTATCCTTGAGGGAGGTTCGAGGGCTATGTATGCGTCAAAAAGGCGAAGCAGCGTGGGTATATGGAGCCTCTTGTCCCGGCTCACGAGATCGTTTTCGGTCACGATGCCGTACAGGCCGCCATTCGCGTCGATCACGGGCGCGCCGCTTATGTTTTTTTCGATAAAAAGTCTTCCAAGCTCCTCGACCGTCATCTCCGGAGAGACCGTGATCACGTCCTTTTTCATGATTTCCCCTGCAAGCGGCATCCCGCCTCCTTTTTGGTGGGACCTATCTCAAAGCAATTTTGAGGCAGACCCCCGAGTGTTTATTTTTTACCCTTGTGAAACTTTCATTATGAAGCCGCCCTGTCTTCCGCCCGCCGTTGCCGAATGGACCTTCCCGGCCCGGGTCTCGCGCCTGTAGGAGTTGAACCGTTCCGGATGGCAGCAGGTGCACATTTCCGATACCCAGATGTTTTCCGCCCTTACCCCCGCCCGGAGCGCCGAAGACCTGTTTGCCGCCGCAAGGTCCAGATGCACGGGAAAAAGGCCATTTTCATCCATCCTGAAATAATCCGCACTGCCTCCCACGCCCGCCCTGACCTGCCCGGACACGTCCGCTCCCACCTCGTAGCAGCAGCCCCTTATGGACGGCCCTATGGCAAGCTTCATGTCTTCAGGCCGGCAGCCGTATAACGCCGTCATTTTGGCGATTGCGGCCGGAAGGATTGCCGCCGCAGTCCCCCTCCAGCCCGCGTGGACGGCCCCGATTGCGCCGGTTTTTTCATCGGCCAGCAGGACCGGCACGCAATCGGCGGTCTTGACGCCGAGGGCGACTCCGTCAAGGATGGTTATGACGGCATCGGCGCAGGCCGGGGTTTCCGTCTCTTTGCCCGAATATGCCAGTATGTCGGAGGTGTGTCTCTGGATGGGCATGATCAGGGCCTGATCGGAAATACCAAGCAGCCGGCAGATGGCGGACCTGTCGGCCCCGGGGACGATGCCGGTGAAAAAAGCCCGGATTTTCCCCGTTTCCCCTCCGAATATCTCAGGGTATATGAGGAAGTTCCCGGCCATTCCCTGGATGATTGCCGGCGGACCAGTCCGCGGACTGGTCCGCGGACTGGTCCGCATTTCTGATGACGCGATCCTTGATAACTTCAAGTGCGTCCTTGATAGTATCGTGGATGTCGGAGGCAAGCATAGAGTAAAGCCCGCGTTTGCAGGCGGCTATCTCGCCCGCGAGGCCGTGCGTGAAGACGGCCAGCAGCGCGGCGTCAAGGGCGCTCAATCCCTGGGCGAGGAAACCCGCGATCATGCCGGTCAGAACGTCCCCGACGCCGGCCTTCGCCATGGCCGGGCTGCCCGTTGGGTTTATGAATATTTTTCCGCCCGGCTCCGCTATGATCGTGCGGGCGCCTTTAAGGACGACGCATGCCCCGGTCTTCCCGGCGAGGAAGGCGGCGGAACCGATGCGGTCTTCCTCTATCTCCGGGCCTTTCCTGCCGATGAGTCTTCCCATCTCTCCGGGATGCGGAGTCACGATGACCGGGGTCCCGGCCCTGGCCAGCACCCCAAAATCTCCCTGGAGGGAGTTAAGGGCGTCGGCATCGAGCACCATCGGGACCGGACAGTTTTCGATTATCCTGTGGACAAGCTCTCCGGTGTCGGGCGTGACGCCAAGGCCCGGTCCCATCGCAAGCACGCTGCCGCGCTCCCGGATGAAGGCGAATATCGGCTTTTCGGCATCGGTCGAGACCGATCCGGCCCTCGAGGGAAGCGGAAGCGTCATTTCGTCCGTGACGCGGGTCTGAAAGATGCCGGCCGCCTCTTCCGGGATGCCCAGGGTGACCAAGCCCGCGCCCGAGCGTAGCGCCGCCTTCGCGCAGAGAAGCGCCGCGCCCGTTTTGCCCCTCGACCCCGCCACAGCCAGGACGTGCCCGAATGTGTTTTTAAAGGAATATGGCGGCCTTTCCGGGACCAGGAGGGCCATCCGGTTTTTTTCGAGAAGCTCGCAGGGGATGGACGGGTTTTCAAGAAGCTCGCGCGGAAAGCCTATCTCCTCGATGAAGAGCCGGCCGGCGTGCTCCGCGCCGGGGTAGAGCATGTGGCCCAGCTTCGGAAGCCCGAAGGTCACGGTGAAATCCGCCCTTATGGCGGTCCCCATGACCCGCCCGGTGTCCGAGGAGATGCCGGAAGGGATGTCCACGGCGATAATGTCCTCTCCGAGGCGGTTTGTGTCCTCGATTACGCCGGCCAATTTGCCGGCCACCTCTCTTTCGAGGCCTGTGCCGAATATGGCGTCCACGACAAGGGCCGCATGGAATTCTTTTTCCCCCGGAGGGCCGGGAATGACGGGCACGCCGAATTTTTCCGCCATGTCAAGCTGTGCCTTGCAGTCCGGGCTCGCCTTGGGGATGGCGGAGAGGAAGTGCGCCTTCACGTTCCAGCCGGCGTTTTTAAGCAGCCTTGCCACTACGAGGCCGTCGCCGCCGTTATTGCCCCCGCCGGCGAGCACGATGGTTTTTCTCGGGCGGAACAGCTCAGAGATCCTTTTGAAGACCGAAAGCCCGGCCCTCTCCATGAGCACCATGCCGGGTATGCCGTATTCCTTTATCGCGCGCGTGTCTATCGCGCGCATCTCCGCCGCCTTGGCCACTTTCATGGGTAAAGTATACCATTAAGCGGATTTCCCGCCCCTTCATTATTAATTAGAATCTGTTGTGGAAAAGAAAACAGGACGGGGCGACCCCGCCCCCACAACCAAAGGACATAAACAAAAAGGCGCGGGAATGGCGTCCGTATGTAGGGGCGCGGTTGCCGCGCCCGGCCGTTAACTAATTAATAGGGCGGGTGGATGGGGAATCAGGTGCCTTAAGGTATGTCCAGGCCCTCCAGTAACGTGTAAAACGCCTTCAGCGCTGGTGAATCCGAGGGCAGTTTAAGCACGGGCACACCCTCCATGTCGTTAGCGGACAGGGTACGGTCCTCCGGGACGATCCCCGCCGCCTCCACCCCCGCCTGCCTTGCCGCGGCCCTCATCTCGTCCTCATGGCCGGCCGGGACTTTGTTTATGATGAAAAGCCTTTTGTCCACGTCCAGTTTCAGCTCGTCCACGAGGGCGTCTATCCTTCGCGCGGTGAGGACCCCCTTTTTCGAGGCGTCGCTCACGACCAGGAGAAGGTCCACCTTGTGCGTCGTCTTTCTGCTCAGGTGCTCCATTCCCGCCTCGTTGTCTATCACGACGTAGGGGTAATCGTCCGAGAGCTTGTCGGTGTATTTTCTTATGATGTTGTTTGCGGCGCAATAACAGCCCGGGCCCTCGGGCCTGCCCATCACGAGGAGGTCAAAGCCCTCGGCCTCCATGACCGACTGATGCACCTGGTAGTCGAAAAGCTCCTCCATGCTCATCCCGCCGGGCCTGGCCCCCCCGGCGCGGACGGCCGTGAGGGATTCCTCCCGCAGTCCGCCTATCGTGGAGCGCACTTCAAGGCCCAGCGCCTCGTTCAGACAGGAGTTGCTGTCCGCGTCGACCGCGAGCACGGGCCCCCTTTTTCTCTCGACAAGATAACGGACCGTGAGCCCCGCGAGGCTCGTCTTCCCGGTCCCGCCCTTACCCGCAAACCCTATGACAAATGACATGCGTTTCAAATTGGTCCGGACCCCCTTCGGATTGCAATATCTTTTTATTTTAGCCCGAATCCGGGGATAAGAAAAGGGAAGGACCTTCTGGGCGGTGGGTCAGTTTGGTAAACGCCAGGCAACATCGGTTTCGCTTTTTAAGCTTTTTTTCTGCCGATGCATGGCCTCTTTCCGCTCATGCCCGCCCAAACTCGCCCTTAAACGGGCTCAGACATGGGCGGGCAAAAGAGTTTCGCGGAAATTCGCCGGCATCGGGCAAAAAAATGAAAAAAAGCTATGACGCTCAATCCGACGTCGCCTGGCCTCTATCCATCGCGGGTTTCATAAACTCATATTGACCCATTACCACCTCTTGGGGCGGTACAGTTCGGTTGTCCGCGGGCAGGTAAATGGGCTCGGGGGGGCGTTGGTATATGCCCGCCCCTTTCATTCCGGTCGCGCGGTTCCGGGCGTGTCCCTCCCGCCATGGCGGGATTTAGCCGTCTTCAGGGCGAAGCGCAAAAGGTCTGGCAGGATGCGACGCCGCGCATCCGTCCTTGCTCCCTTCTTCAAGGGACAGGCAGATACACGCCCGTCATGTTGGCAGCCCATGCCTGCCGGTGAAAAAAACAAGTCATGCCCCGTTCTTTAGGGGACGGGGCATGTAAACGGGCTCCGGGGACGTTATTTTATTTTTTTACTTTAAGCGTCCGGATCCTTGCTATATCTTCCTGGTAGCCGTAGATATGCGCCCCGGCGCTGTAGGCGTACATCGGCCCGTTTTTCAGGCCGGTCTCGCCCGCGACATAGCTTTTAAGCAGTTCTACGCCGCCCAGGTTCGTGGGGAAGCCCGCCCACAGGTCCCATGAGCGGAAATAACAGCTTACGGTAAGAAGGAGATCGTTTTTTGAGGGTATCGCCTTGAAATCCAGGAGTCTCAGACAGGGGGGGTCCAATTTCCCGTCGTTGCCGTAGCATGTGTCCAGGTCTTCGGGGTCTCCGATCTCGACTATCGTCTGGTTGGTAAGAGGGGTGCTCTTCAGCATTTCCATCACCCGTTCAAGCTGCGTGCCGCCCCGGGGCATCGGATGATGTATGCGGCTTGCGTATTTGTAGGTCTCATTTTCACCCAGGCCGGGGTCCATCAGATAATTGGCGAAATAGTCCTCTATGTATTCCATGGTGGTGGGCGCGGGGATATTGGACCCGGGCGGCATCCCGGGGACGATGTCCTCCGAGGGGTG
>JAJYGJ010000157.1 GCA_021790695.1 Nitrospirota bacterium
AGCGGCCTTGCCATCTCCAATCTGTTACCGGCGTCTTCCCGACAAGCTAATATACACCCTTTTCATTATCGGGGGCGATAAAGCCCAAACTTATCATGATGGTTTGAAAATAGCGTGGTATGGGGCGGTATGGATTTGCCGGTATGGATTACATTGCCCTCCGGGGGGACATATTTAATCCGATTTGATTACCCCAGCCGGATGCTCAATTTTTTCCCAAGCACAAGCGCGGCCTTTTCAAGAGTATTGAGGGTAACTGAGATATTTGAAGGATCCAGCAGCCTGTCCACGGCCGTCCGGCTGGTACGCATCCGGGACGCCATTTCAACCTTGGTCAATCCCTTTATTTTCATCTCCTTTTCAATCTGAAAAGCGAGCACACGTTTTGCCGCAACCGCTTCCGTTCCGGCAAGCATATCCTGTTCCTTGAGAAAATCGTCAAAATTGCCGCCTGTATGTTTTGTTTTCATATTATCCTCCAAATATATTCCTCAATCTCTGCCTGGCTGTTCTGAGTTCATTCTGTGGCGTTTCCTGCGATTTTTTTACAAAACCATGAAGAAGCACCATAGTGTCTCCCTTTACCGTGAAAAACGTCCTGGCAATGCTGTCCGTAATGTTTGACCTGACTTCCCACAGGTCTTTTTCTATTTTCCTGATAAGGGGCATGCCCAATGGCCAGCCGAACTGGGCTGTCTTGACATCCTCGCCCACGGTTCTTCGACCCTCCTTTCGTAATGCTTTGAGGCAGTCCCTGCCGGGTTCATTACCGTTTTCACTACGGTAGAAAAATACCCGCAGCACAGGCACTCTATCATCCAGCATCTAATGTATCTTAATTGGTACATGCTGTCAACCCCACCTATTTGTCCCTCCCATGTTAAAATCTGAGACCATGATAGGGCTGATTTCGTCCGTGCCGTTCGAGGCCGGGCTGATACTGGAATCCCTGGGCAGGGGAAAAGGCAAGGCCATTCCTCCGCTTGCGGAGGGCGCGGTTGGAGGCAAAAGGGCGGCTTACATCTGCTCCGGCATCGGGATCGCCAACGCGGCCCGCGCCGTCGCCATCCTGGCCGAAAGGAAAAAGCCGGACGCCGTCATTTTTTTCGGCATCGGCGGCGCGTACGCCTCAGGCGGGCTCCGGAAAGGGGACCTGGCGGCGGCAAGAGAGGAAGTCTATGCCGAAGGCGGCCTGATCGTCACGGGTGGGACGGCAAGGACAAAAGACGGTTTCAGGGCGCTGGGCTTTCCGCTTTTAAAAAAAGGCCGGCGTAATTTTTTCAGCTCTTTCCCGCTTGACAAGGGCCTGCTTCAAGAGGCGAAAAAATGCATCCCGGACTTAAGGACGGGCCGGTTCCTTACGGTGTACGCCGCCGGCCGGTCGATAAAGCAAGCGGACCTCCTGGGTCTTGGACACGACGCGATCCTGGAAAACATGGAAGGCGCGGCGGCGGCACATACGGCCCTTTTCTATGGCATCCCGCTCCTGGAGATAAGGGGGGTGAGCAACATAGCCGGGGAGCCGCCCCGGAAGTGGCGCAAGGAAGAGGCCGCACTGAACTGCCAAAAGGCGGTATTGAAACTGCTGGCGGCCCTGTAGAGGGCTTAAGTCCGGGCCGCTTCGATAGCTTCCAGGAATCTCTTTGCGTTTTCCCGTATGTCGCCCGCGGCAATCGCGCTTGAAACGGCTGCGGCCCGTGCCCCGGCCTTTATCACCAGGCCGATGTTCTCCGGGGTTATTCCGCCGATTGCAACGACAGGAATACTTACCGCGCGGACCACTTCCCCGAGCGACTGAAGCCCCCTGGCCGGGCCCGCCTCTTTCGTCCTTGTCTCGAAGACGGGGCCAAAGCCGATATAATCCGCCCCGCCCTCCTCGGCCGCCTTAGCCTCCGCCGGGCCGTGGGTCGAAATGCCTGCCAGCCTTTTGCCGATGAGCATCCTTGTCTCCCTGAGCGGCAAATCCTCCTGCCCCAGGTGGACGCCGTCCGCGTCCGCGGCCAGCGCGATATCGGGATAGTCGTTGATGAAAAAGAGGGCCCCTTTTTCACGGGCAAGCTCCCGAAGGGCAAGCGCGGTCTCCCATACGCGCCTTCTGGCCGCGTTTTTCATCCTCAACTGCACCCATTTGACGCCGGCCATTATCGCAGCCCGGGACTGCTCAGCCGCGGACACCGGGCAGGCGGATTCTTCCGCCGTGAGAAAACAGAGCCCGCCCAGATAAAGCATACTTTTATTTTTTCACTTCCGCCTTCTCGGGGTCGTTCATCCTCTCCAGGAAAGACGTGTTTATCCTGCCCTCCTGGAAATTCCTGTTTTCAATGACGCGTTTATGGAAGGGGATTGTCGTTTTTATCCCCTCGATGACGAACTCATCGAGGGCGCGCCTCATCCGCGCAATGGCCTCCTGCCTGTTCGAGCCGAACGCGATGAGCTTGGCGATGAGGGAATCGTAATGGGAGGGGACGGTCCATCCGCAGTAGGCGGCAGTGTCCACGCGGATCCCCGGCCCGCCGGGCTGGTGCAGAAATTCTATCGTGCCGGGAGACGGGATGAAGCGGTCCGGGTCCTCCGCGTTTATCCTGCACTCTATGGCCGCGCCCCTCGGCCTGAAGATTTTTTTCATCGTGATGGACTGGCCCGCCGCAAGGAGTATCTGCTCCTTGACGAGGTCCATGCCCATGACTATCTCGGTCACCGGGTGCTCTACCTGGACCCTGGTGTTGAATTCCATGAAATATATCTCCTCCGCCGGGGTGACCATGAACTCCACGGTGCCGATGTTTTTGTACTTCACGGCCCTCGCCGCCTTGATGGCAAGCTCCCCCAGCCTTTTGCGGAGCTTCTCCGATACGAAAGGAGAGGGGGACTCCTCGATCAGCTTCTGGTGCCTGCGCTGGATGGAGCACTCCCGCTCGCCCAGGTGGATTATCCTTCCCTTCGTGTCGGCGAGCACCTGGACCTCTATGTGCCTTACGTCCTGGAGGTACTTTTCAAGATATAGCTCGCTCGAGCCGAAGCCCGTCAGCGCCTCCCTCTGGGCCATGAAGTAGGCGTCCTCGACCTGCTCCTCGCTGTTTACTATCTTCATCCCCCTGCCGCCGCCCCCCATGGAAGCCTTGATGATGCAGGGAAAGCCGATCTTTTTGGCCGCCTTCAGGGCCGAGGCCGCCCCGTCCAGCGGGCCGTCGCTGCCCGGCACGACGGGCACGCCCCTTTTCTTCATGACCTGCCTGGCCTTCGCCTTGTCCCCGCCAAGCCGGATATTTTCCGGTGAAGGGCCGATGAAGGCTATCCCGGAGGCCGCGCAGGCCTCCGCGAACTGCGGGTTCTCGGACAGGAAGCCGTAGCCCGGATGTATCGCCTCCGAGTCCGTTATCTCGGCGGATGTCAGAATGGCCGGCACGCTCAGGTAGCTTTGTTCCGGCTGGGCGGGCCCTATGCAGATCGCCTCGTCAGCAAGCCTGACGTGCATGCTGCTGCGGTCGACATCCGAATAGACGGCCACCGTGCGCACGTCAAGCTCCCGGCAGGCCCTTATGATCCTTACGGCGATCTCCCCCCGGTTGGCTATGAGTATCTTTTTGAACATCTCTACCGGGCGGCGGGCTCTATCAGGAAAAGGGGCTCTCCGTACTCGACGGGCTGGCCGTTTTCGGCCAGTATCTTCACTATCTGGCCGTCTATCTCTGACTCGATCTCATTCATGAGCTTCATGGCCTCCACGATGCAGAGCACCTGGCCCTTCTTCACCACCGAGCCGACCTCGACAAAGACGGAGGCCTCCGGGCTCGGCGCCCTGTAAAAGGTCCCCACGAGCGGGGCCGTGACCGTAATGAGGCGCTCTTCCTCGGCCTCCTCGTGCTTTATCTGGGGGGGAGCGGACGGAAGCTCGACCGACGTGTAGAACCGCCCGCGCCGGATCTTCACCCTGGAGCCTTCCTTTTCCACCTCTATCTCGGCGACGTCGGTGTCCCTGAGAAGCTCCAGGAGGGCCTTTATATCCTCAAGCTCCATTTATTTGACCCTCTCCACGTATTCCCCGGTCCGCGTGTCGACCCTGATGAAATCGCCCGTGTTTATGTGAAACGGCACTTTGATGGTAGCCCCCGTTTCCAGCTTGGCCGGCTTGTACCCCCCTGCCGCCGTATCGCCCTTGAAGCCCGGTTCCGTCTCGGCCACCTGCAATTCCACGAACGTAGGCAGATCTATCCCGATCGGGGCGTCCTTGTAGGACAGCACCGTCACCACGGTGTTCTCCTTGAGAAAGAGCCTCGAATCCCCCATCTGTTTTTCGCTGAAGGGCACCTGTTCGTAGCTCTCCGTATCCATGAAGTAGTACAACCCCTCCTGGTAATAGAGGTATTGCATCTTCTTTTCTTCCAGCTCCGGACGGTCGAACTTCTCGCCGGACCTGAACGTGTCCTCGAGGACGTTGCCTGTTTTGAGGCTCTTCATCCTGGTGCGCACGACCGCCCCCCCGCGGCCCATCTTCACGTGCTGGAAATCAACTATCTCGCAGGGCTCGCCCTTATATACTATTTTCAAGCCTTTTCTGAAATCGCTCGTCGAAATCACGCTTAAAAGACCTCCCAGTGCGCAGCTTTCCTAAATTCCGGCTTTTGGCAGATGGGTGAGCACTTCCGGGCGGCCTTCCGCCAGGTAAACCATATCCTCGATCCTTACGCCTCCCAGACCGGGGACGTAAATGCCCGGTTCCACCGTAAAGACCGTTTTTGGAGCCAGCGGCCGGTTGCCTCCCCGATGGGGCGAAATAGCCGGCTGCTCATGCACTTCCAGCCCGACGCCATGCCCCAGGCTGTGCCCGAAATACTCCCCATAGCCTGCCTGTTTTATAACATATCTGGCTTCATTGTCAATAACTTTCGGACCTTTACCATCGCCGCCCGCCTTTCCGTAGACCCTTTTGACGAAATTGATCGCGGCCTCCTGGGCCTCGAGCACTATCCGGTAAATACGTCTTTTCTCGGCCAGGCGCGGGTCTTTCCCGAATGGCGCGCCCCTTGGGCCCCTTATCAGAAAAGTCCGCGTCATATCGGAGCAGTAGCCCTCGTACTCGGCCCCCCAGTCGATTACTACCAGGTCTCCCGGCTGAAACTTGCGCCCGGTGGGCCGCGCGTGCGGCACGGCCGAGTTCACGCCAGAGGCCACTATGGCGGGGAAGGCCGGTTTCAGGGAGCCCTGCCTTAAAATCGCCTCCTCAAGGCGCGCGGCCAGGGCATTTTCGGAGATGCCCGGCTTGATAAAACCCTTTATCTGCATGAAGGCGTCCTCGGCCCGCCTGACCGCGCCCCTGATGCAGTTTATTTCATACTCGTCCTTGGCCGCCCTGACCCCCTCGACAACCCCCGCCAGGGGGACCACATCCGCCCCGGAGACACGGGTGAGCTTTTCATAAAAGGCATAGGACGCGGTCTTCTCGAAGGCCAGTTTTTTCACCGAAAGCCGGCGGCAAAGCCGCCTTACGGCTTTCTCCGGCGCGTCCTTCAAAATGACAGTCTCGTACATCCGCCCCGCCTCTCCAAGCGCGTCCGCGCCATATCTGGGGTCCGTGATGAAAACGGCCTGCCTCCGCGTGACAACCACAAGACCCGCCGACCCGGTAAACCCGGTCAGATACCTCACGTTTGCCGGGTTGCTTATGAGAAGCGCGCCGGCCTGTCTCAGGGCCGCCCGCAGGCAGGCCAGTCTGTTTTGGAGAGACTCGTTAAGCGTCAAGCTTGTGGGGGGGCTCTTCAAGCAGTATTTTTGCCGCGGCCCGCAGAGCCAGCATGTAACTGCCCGGCCCGAAACCGCTTATCTGCCCAAGGGCGACCTCCGCGATATAAGAGCGCCTGCGGAACTCCTCCCGGCCGTGAATGTTGGAGAGATGCACCTCTATCGCCGGCTTGTTCACGGCCGATATGGCGTCCCTGATGGCGATGCTGGTATGGGTGTAGGCCGCGGGGTTTATGATCAGCAGGTCGTAATCGTCCCTCTGTATCTCATCTATAATCTCAGACTCGCTATTTGTCTGGATGACGGAGATCTCGATGCCGAGCCGCCCGGCCAAACCCTTCATCGCCCCGTTTATCTGGTCCAGGGTGCCCGGCCCGTAAATTGAAACCTCGCGCTTTCCAAGCATGTTCAGGTTCGGACCGTGGATTACCTTTACCTTCGGCATCGCCTACTCTTCCACCACTTTGTATCCGGCGTTTTTCACCGCTTCCTCTATATCCGCGAGTTTCGTTTTGGTCTCATCGAAGCTGACAACGGCCTTGCCGATTTCCACATGGGCGCCAGTAACCCCTTTAACCGATTCAACGGCCTTCTTCACGGCCATCACGCAGTGCTGGCAACTCATACCCTCGATCCTGACAGTAGCCTCCGCCATCGCCATTCCTCCTCGAATTTGAAATGAAAAAAACCCCGAATTTGAAAAATGAAAGCCCCACAGTTTTAAAAGTTACGGTTATTTACGGTTACCCTTTTTTTCTCCTGGCCGATTCAAGAAATGAG
>JAJYGJ010000093.1 GCA_021790695.1 Nitrospirota bacterium
ATTGGTTCTGGTCAGACGAGACCCGGGCGGGCTTCGGGGCTTCCGTTTTCTGCGGCTTTTTTGCGGCATGGTCTATGCGGGTTATAAGCTCGTCCGGCGGGAGCACGCCAACCACCATGACACCGTTTGGCAGGATGAGCGCTGGCGTGCCGTCGATGCCAAGAGCCCTTCCAAGCTCGATGTTTTTATCTATCTCCGGCGCCTGGCAGTCCGGCTTTGGGAGCGGCTTTCCGTCAAAAGATTGCTCCAGGAGCGCAAGTGAATGCTCGCATGCTATCGTCTGCGCCTTCTCCTTCGCCCCCGGGTGCATCGCAAGGGGGAAGAGCTTTATATAAAAAGCGATGTCTTTTCTCTGCTCGACTATCTTCTTCATCACCTGATGAAGCAGGGCGCAGTACGGTCAGACCGGATCATCGAAAACGATCACCTTGATGGGGGCATCAGCATCGCCCAGCACAAGCGCATCCTTCAGGGGTATCCTCGATACGTCCACCCTGTTCAAGTCGGAAATACGCTGGTTCGTCAGGTTCTGTTTTGTCTTTATATCAACGACGAAACCGTGTATCAGGTGCTTTTTATCGTAATCGATATAAGCGATATCCTTCTTGCCGCCGTACTCGAAAGTGACCTCCCATAGCCCTTCAACCCCGTTTTCCACACCGAGGACTTTGACAGCGGGATTAAAAGAGGAAAGTATGTCTTGCGCCTCCGAGGTTTTCAGCGTATGGCAGGCGCGGCAGTCGCCGGCACAGGCTCCGGATTTACCGGCAAATCCGAAAGCCTTTACGGGAAGCAAAAACAGGATGACAAGAAGACCGGAAACGGCCCGGGGGGCCAAAAGAAACGAAATGGATTCACAGGCGCCATGCCGATCCAATGACCCCGGACCGCATGGAATGATTTTGGCCGTCTCCTCACTTCCGGTTATTTGCATTTTGATATTATAAATCTTCCAATATTAAAACGGGATGAATGAAGCATGTAATTTCTGTAACATTTTCTCACAAGCAATAAATTTGTTATTGTCTTATGCCCAACAGGCGCAAAAAATTAATTATCCTGCAAAAGAAAGTTAATTTTTTCATAAAACTCCTGTAACTTTTCTTTTTTACAATGATCGCGCAGGACTGCGGCTATTAAAAAAAGGCGGTGGGAGAGACTGAAATGAAGCTGTTGAAACTCGGGGGGGCGCCCAGGTGGAAGTAAACGGGGCAGGGGGCCCATTACGGATGCATATGGGTCCGGGATTCCCCTGGGGGATTCTGACGCAAGGCGTCGGGCGAATAGCCGGCAAGGCCCTGGGACTTGACGCGCTTGGCAGGGTTTATGCCGGGGCCGCCCTAAGCTGCGGGGGCTATGGCAATACCGGGGCTGTAAGAGGAGGGGAAATCTTTGGGCGCCTGCTGGATTCACTCGATATTACCCTGGAGATTTCTACAAAGGACCTGGCGCGCATACCCGTGTCCGGCCCGGTGGTGGTCATAGCGAACCACCCGTTTGGAATGGTGGAAGGCATAATACTCGGGCACCTGCTGTCATCCGTCCGGAGCGATTTGAAGATAATGAGCAACTATCTCCTGGGCGCGCTTGAAGAGATAAGGGACATGCTGGTCCTTGTGGACCCGTTCGGCGGAAAAAAAGCGCCGATAAGCAATCTAAAAGGGATGAGAGAGTCCATAAGATGGCTCGAATCCGGGGGCATGCTGGCGGTCTTTCCGGCGGGCGAGGTCTCTCATCTGGACTTGAAGAGAGCGGCCATTACGGACCCGGAATGGAAATTGTCCGTGGCCGGGATAATACGCAGGACCGGAGCTGCCGTGTTGCCCGTTTATTTTAAGGGCGCAAACGGTCCTCTTTTCCAACTCCTCGGGCTTGTGCACCCCGGGCTAAGGACACTCATGCTCCCCCAGGCGCTCCTGAATAAAACGGGACAAAAAATAGAGATCCGCATAGGGGGCGCCATCCCGGAAGCAAGGCTCCGGGTTTTTCAGTCGGATAAAGGGATGTTGGATTACCTGAGAATGCGCACCTATATCATGGAAAGCATGGAGAAGGACAGCCCCGGGACGAGGTTTTTTCCCGCCTCGTCTTTTACCAGGGAAGGCGGTAGATTTGAGGAAATCATTCCTCCCGTTGACGCCGGCGAGCTTGCACGGGAAATATCTTTTTTGCCGGCGGAAGCCCTCCTCCTCGATCATGGCGAATTCCAGGTCTTTTGCGCCGAGGCCTGGCAGATGCCCGTGATACTGAGGGAAATAGGAAGACTCCGCGAACTGACCTTCAGGAATACCCTGGAAGGGACCGGCAGGGCGCTGGATGTAGACATGTTCGACCGGCATTATCTGCATTTGTTCCTCTGGAACAGGCATGCATCGGAAATAGCAGGCGCGTACCGCCTGGGACGAACTGACATGGCATTGGGTTCAAATGACAAACAGGAGTTATATACGAAGACCCTTTTCAAATACGATCGCAAATTTTTGAGCGCGATCGGCGCAGCTCTCGAACTGGGAAGGTCTTTTGTAAGGCCGGAATACCAGAAATCCTATTCCCCGCTTCTGCTCCTGTGGAAAGGCATTGGGCATTACGTTGCAAAAAATCCAAAATACAAGGTCCTCTTCGGCCCCGTCAGCATCAGCCGCTCATACCAGGTCCTCTCGAAAGAACTCATGGTGAATTTTTTGAAGAAAAATCATTACAGGGAGGAACTTTCAAGACTTATAAAAGCCAAGACCCCCTTACAGGAAAACCTGTCCGCCAATTGGCGCGCAAACGGCATAATCGCGAAAAGCATCGAGGAACTCTCGCTAATGATCTCCGAGATAGAGCCTGATGGAAAGGACATACCTGTTTTGTTGAGGCAATATCTAAAGCTCGGCGGAAAGCTCCTTGGTTTCAACCTGGACAAGAAATTCTCGGATGTCCTTGACGGGCTTATACTGGTCAACCTGGCCGATGTCGACTCCCGCATTCTTCAAAAATATATGGGGAAAAAAGGGGCCGAGACTTTCCTGGCATTGCACAGTGGTAACCGCGCATGCGCCACGGTATAAATGGTCTTGAAATCTTAACGGTAACTTAAATATCGTTTCATCATTGATTCATATTCCCGCAATCCTTGTTCGTCTAGACTTTTCTCATGTGCTAATCCCATAAAGGAGGGGAAAATGAGACAATTTGCAAGGCTTTGTCTGTCCATGGCTGTCATGACTTCGATGTTGTTTTCCTCTTTCATCCCGGCGGCGCTCGCCGGATCGCGGGCTCCGGTCGTTACGGCCCAGCCTGCCGGCAGTGCCGGTCCGGATGTGCGCGGGTACATGCACGATCCCGGCATAGAGCCTCGGATGTCACGGGAGGCCCTGATTCAGTTGCTGCGGCGGAGGATCAAGTACGTGTTCGTTATCTTCAACGAGAACCAGTCTTTCGACAACGAGTTCGGCACCTTCCCGGGTGTCAACGGTCTCTACTCGGACGGCCAGGAGCACCGTTCCGCCGCTGGCACGTCAGGTTTCACCCAGACCTATACGGATATCAGCAACGGCGTGAGCGTCACGGTCCAGCCGTTCCGGATCGGGCCTGATCAGAACGCCAACGTCGCCGACAGCGTTGACCACTCCCACACGGGGCTTGCCACCAAGATTGACGTGGTAAACGGCACGGCGCAAATGGACAAGTTCGCCTATGAAGAGTACTATCGCTTTGCCAAGAAGGGCGGAGCGGCCAACGACGCGAAAGGCAAGCAGTACGCGCGTCTCGTGATGTCCCATATCGACTGCGACACTATCCCGTTTTTCTGGACGTGGGCCAGCAATTTCACCATATTCGATAATATCTTCGCCACCGAAGACACGCCATCTGCGCCAAATGCAGTGGCAATGATCGCGGGCCAGTCGGGTGAGACACAATGGGTAAAACACGGCACGGCCGGTCAGACCTACACTGTAAACGGCCAAACGGGCATCACCGGCGGGGTTCCGCTTATGAACGACGCGCAGCCTTTTTACGGCTCCCAGTTCGACAACACGCCGGCGGCTGACAGGCAGCCCGCGGGCGCTAACGAGTACTACGGCGGAATAACCCATAACAACGTAGAAACCAACCTGACCTTCGCCAGCGTGCCGCTTACCTTGCAGGGCGACGCCATCACCTCTGTCATGGCGCAGAACCTGAACCCGGCCTTTGACCTGCCGGACATCCGGCAGGACATACCTTTCATCCAGGACGCCGGGCTTGACCCCATCGGCTGGCGCTGGTACCAGGAAGGCTACGACCTCGAATCGACGGACATCGGAGGGGTGGCCTCGCACCTGGCTTATGTGAGCCACCATAATGGGGCACAGTACTTCGGCTATCTGGCCGATACGCCGCCGCTTCGCTCCGATTTCCGCGGCATGACGGACTTTTTCACCGACATGGCCAACAATGCCCTGCCCCATGGCGGCGTGTTCTACATCCGCGGCGGCTATATAAACCAGATGGGACTTCTGCCCGCGATCACGAACGCAGCTACGCCGCAGGCGGAGATTGCCGCGATTTACGCCGCGAAAATCGGCGATGATGACCATCCGGCCTATGCCGACAGGCAGATAAGCGAGGCGATGGCGGCCCGCGTCATTAACGCCATAGCCGCGAACCCCAAAATCTGGAACCAGTGCGCGATCATCATTACATATGACGAGTCCGACGGCCATTATGACCACGTGCCGCCGCGCATCCTCTCCTATGGCCCGGACGGCCTGCCGCTGGCCCGCGGTGTGCGCGTTCCGCTGATACTGATATCACCCTATGCCAGGGTCCACGCCGTCTCGCATGCCGAGGGCGACCATAACGCGATAATCGAGACGATTAACGACATCTTCGCGCGGCCCGCGCTTTCAAACCTTCCCGATGAGGCCAAGGCGCTCAAGGCCGGCGACTCCCCGGCTTTCAACCAGTACGGCCCGCCGGGGTTCGAGCAAAAATATCTTGGGCCGCGGGACATCAATTCCCCGATCACGGACAGCCTGTTGTCCGGCTTCGATCCGTTACGCCTGACGGGCGCTTTGCCCCCGCTGCCGGCCTCGCTCGCGACGATCCCGGACAGCGTTGTATACACGCTGCCGCATTATGGCGGCAACGGCTGCCGGGCGATAGGGATTGTGCCGGAGGATGTCCGGCTCGGCATCGCAAACCATATTCCCGAGGGATTTAACCCGCTGCCAAGCACTTACCCGGCGGCCAATTAGAAGTATTTAAAAAAAAGCGGATGGGACGCCAAACGGCGCCCCATCCGCCGCTTTGCCGGGCGCAGGCCCCTAATATATCTGTGGATTGACAGATATATTAAATAGGAGGAACCGTATGCGCTTAGTGTCAGTTTTGCTTGTCGTGTTCACCGTCTGCTGCGGGGTTTCCCCGGCCGCGGCGGGCCCGGCTGCGGCGGGTTCCGTAGCCGAAAGGGTCAAGGCGCGCGGTTTTGTCCGCTGCGGCAGCGCTCCCCGGCCGGGCCTGGCGGAAATGGACGGCCGGGGACGCTGGAGCGGCCTTGACGTCGACATCTGCCGGGCGATCGCGGCTGCGGTGCTCGGCTCGCCGGACTGCATCGAATACCATGAATACGAGACGCCGAAGCAGTTCGATGCGGTACGAAAGCAGCAGGACGATGTCTTCTTTCTCACGGGCTCGGAGATAAACGGGCAGGAACTGGCGGGTAGCATTGTGCCCGGTCCGACTGTTTTTGTGGAATCCCACGCTGTGATGGTCCCGTCCAATGCGGCCGCGCGCCACGTCTGCGACCTTGCGGGCGATACCATATGTTTTTTGAGCGGGAGCCCCGCTGAAAGGAGTCTGAGCTCTTATTTCGGCACGCGCCACAAAAACTGGCTGCGCCTGCCGTTCTCCGAAGAAGGAGAGATGGATGATGCGTACAACGTGCAGCATTGCCATGCGATTGCCGGCGAGATAACGGCCCTCGCAGCCAGCCGCCTTGCCCCGGGCGTAAACCGGCTGTCCAGCCGGATTTTGCCGGAGACGCTGTCGGTCTTCCCCGTCATTGCCGCTACGGGGACCGAAGACGCACAATGGTCGTCGATTGTCGCATGGACGGTTATAACACTCGTAAGCGCGGAGAGGCCTGAAACGAGGTGGTATGCGGGAGGAGCCGGGGCAATGCCCGTAAAAGCTCCGGGGTTGGGCCTGGACAGGGGATGGCAACGCCGTGTCCTTGCGGCGGTCGGCAACTACGGCGATATTTACGAACGGCGCCTGGGAAAAGGCTCCAGGCTCAGGCTCAGGCGCGGCCTTAACGAAAACCTGTTAAAAGGAGGTCTGCTGCTGGCCCCTTTCATCGAGTGACGCTCTCTTCAAAGTCCTCCCACGTCCGCGAAATAATACCCCAAACCCCTTTTTGTGCGGATGAATTTTGGGTCGGAGGGGTTTTCTTCTATTTTTTCCCTAAGCCGGCGTATATGCACATCTACCGTCCGGGGTTCAACGTACGATTCATTTCCCCAGATGGCATCCAGGAGAAAATTCCGG
>JAJYGJ010000156.1 GCA_021790695.1 Nitrospirota bacterium
CCGCGACCACTTCCTTTATCTCCGGCACCTTCTCCTTGATCTTTTTTTCGATGCCCATCTTGAGGGTCATGATGGACATGGGACAGTGACCGCACGCGCCCAGAAGTTTCAATTTTACTATCCCGTCCGCGGACACCTCGACCAGTTCGGCATCCCCGCCGTCCCTCTTCAGAAACGGCCTGACCTCCTCGATTACCGCTTTCACTCTATCGTAAAGCGTGCCCTCCTGAAGCATGCCTGCTACCTCCTTTATTCAATGATGAGAGATTTTATTTCCCCTTTTATTATACCTGATTTCAGGCCGGTGCAGCCATTGCGGTTTGAATTACGGGCGGAATAGCTCTACCCACGATTAGCAGCAGCGTTAAATTTACAAGTTTCTTTTTTTTGAAATTTTATGGTATTCTTAAACGCTAAATTTACAGGGTGGCGAGATTGAAATTTGGCAAGTCCAAAGCATTATTCAAGAGGGCCCTTGCGGTAATTCCCGGAGGCGTGAACAGTCCGGTTCGCGCCTTCAAGGCCGTAGGGGGCACGCCGCCTTTCATATCCCGCGCAAAGGGTTCCAGGCTCTATGACGTCGACGGCAACGAATACATAGATTACGTGCTTTCCTGGGGTCCCATGGTCCTTGGGCACGCCCATCCCAAAGTGGTCTCCGCGCTCCGGAAGGCCATTGGCAGGGGGACGAGCTACGGCGCCCCCACATCCCTTGAAGTCGAGCTTGCGGAGCTTGTGCTGAAGGCCTATCCCTCTATGGATAAGATCCGGATGGTGAATTCGGGGACCGAGGCGGCGATGAGCGCCATCAGGCTTGCAAGGGGGTTTACGGGCAGGGACAGGATCATAAAATTCGAGGGCTGCTATCACGGGCATGCCGACGGCCTCCTGGTGAAGGCCGGCTCCGGCGCGGCCACCTTCGGAGTGCCGGACAGCCCCGGCGTCCCGAAATCGGCCGCCAGAAACACCATTGCGCTGCCGTTTAACGACCTGGCGGCGCTTCGGGGCGCGATAGAAAAGCACTGGCGGGAAATCGCCTGCGTTATCGTGGAGCCTGTGGCGGGCAACATGGGGTGCGTCCTGCCGAAGCCGGGCTTCCTCGAAGGCATGCGGAAGCTGACGGCCAAATACGGGGTTGTCCTCATATTCGATGAAGTCATGACGGGGTTTCGGGTCTCATACGGGGGGGCGCAGGACCGCTACGGCATAGAGCCGGACATGACGTGTCTCGGCAAGGTGATAGGCGGCGGCCTGCCGGTGGGCGCCTTCGGGGGCAAGAGCGATATCATGGAGATGGTTTCCCCCGGGGGGCCGGTCTATCAGGCGGGCACGCTCTCGGGAAATCCGCTTGCGATGACGGCCGGGATCGAAACCCTGAAGATACTTTCGGGCAAAGATGTCTGGAGCAGGCTGGAAGATCGGGCGGCGCAGCTTGAGGAGGCGCTCGGGCAGGCCGCCCGGACGGCCGGAGCGGAAGTGAAATTCTACCGCGCGGGCACGATGTTTTGCACATATTTTACCGGAAGGGAGGTTGTCGATTACCGGAGTGCAAAGAGCTCGGACACGTCAATGTTCGGCAGGTTTTTCAAGGGTATGCTTGAAAAAGGCGTAAACCTGGCGCCCAGTCAGTTCGAGGCGGGTTTTATCAGCCTGGCCCACACGGCGGCTGATATCAAAAAGACCGCCGCGGCCGCTCATGATGTTTTCGCTGCAATACGATGAAAAAAATGCGCTTCGCGCTGAAGCGGATTGCATAAGAAGTTAACCCCCCTGCTGATTGATTGCAGGTAAATCTTGGAGTAAAGGAGCGTTTCATGATTAAGCGAAAGACAAAGCTGATTTTGGCCGCGGTCTTGGTTTTTGTCGTTGCGGTGGGCGCTTACGGAGGCATCAAGTTCTGGAACTACAAGGAAAACAATCCTAAATTCTGCGTGGTCTGTCATCTCATGAACCCGGCTTATCAGGCATACATGAAGAGCTCGCATGCCGGCATGAGTTGCCACGAGTGCCACTACCTGAGCCTGATGGGTCAGCAGAAGCTGGTGATGGACGTCGTATTCAAGAACCCGAAAAAGGTCGAGGACCTGGGCGACAAGGTCATCGTGCCCTGGTCGTTTTGCGTCAAATGCCATTACAAGACGGACGACAAGTATCCGGACGCGCCCAAGATAAACGCCTCCGCATTCCACCAGCAGCACTTCTTCGCCCAGAAAATCGAATGCCAAAATTGCCACGGGTTCATAGTCCAGGGCATAGTTCACCGCTTCAAGCCCGGGCCGACGTTCTGTGTAAAATGCCATCCGGACAGGCTGGTGCACGGCGCCGGCATGGAGAACCTCGCCTGCCTGAACTGCCATACGGACAGGACCCAGAATCTGGCTCCGGACAGGGAGAAATGTCTCTACTGCCACGGCCCTGCCGAAATAAGAAAGCAGCTTTTGAAGAATCCCACCATGGACGTTTCGAACTATCAGCCGCAGAGCGCGCTTGTGGAGGGTGCGCAGAAGATAACATACGATCCGAAATCCCCGATGCAGTTTAGCTGCAATAAGTGCCATGATCCGCACAGCGCGGCAACGCCCTCCCAGGCCGGCTGCATTAAATGCCATGCGGGCATAATGAATCTCGGGAAGCACGGGATGCACATCCAGATGATGAAAATGAAGTGCATGGACTGCCATGCCCCCCATGTCTGGAAGGTGACTCCCGCGGACGCAAAGAAAAAGTGCACCAAGTGCCATCAGTACCAGCCGCCGGAGAACTTCATTTCCTGAAAATAAAATCGCCGGGAAAGTCCCCGGCAAGCGGACGGGGGAGCCTGTATCGGCTCCCCCGCCATCATGAATCCGATTATCCCCTTGGTTTTTTGGCACAAATACTGCTAGAATTAATAACGGGTCTGTTTTAGCGTCTTCAGGCGCGGGACAGGCGGGTAAATAAAAAATGGTAAATTATGCGTAATGTCGACAGGGAGGCGGACTCCGTAATGAAGAGGATACTGGTTACACACGACGGGTCAAAGGCCTCGGACAAGGCGCTCAAAAAGGCCGCCGAGATCGCTGTGAAGTTCGAGTCTTCCATCACGGTTCTCTCCGTTATACCGGAGCTTTATCTTACCGAGCTTGCCGACATTGACAGAGAGCGGATAACCCAGCTCATGTCCGAGGAAGCCCAGACCGCGCTGGAGAAGATACGGGCCTCCCTTTCAGGCAAATCCATAGACGCGAAGATCATACTGAGGCAGGGCGACCCCGCGGAGAAGATACTGGAGACGGCGAGAAAGATGAAGGTTGACCTCATCGTGACCGGCTCCCACGGCAGGCACGGGGCCAGGAAGTTCCTCCTGGGCAGCATCTCGTCAAGGATCGTCGACTACGCCACATGCCCCGTCCTCGTCGTAAAATAATAAATCTCGTAAAATAAGCCCCTTTGGAAATTCCAGTGGGTTGCATCCATTCGTTTCAAAAGAGCCTGATAACCCGTTGCAAATAATCACGACTGTTCTATGCGGCGGCGGGAGGCAAAATGTCCATGAGCGTCTCCCCTATGCGTGCGGGCTCGAAACCGAACTGTTTTTTGACGGAGTCAACATCCGTCACATTGTCGGTTTCAAGGAGTAAAAGCTGGTCCCGGCTTACCGGGGGCAATTTTTTCAAACCCGCCGCCCTGGCGAATTCGAGGAGGGCCAGTCCCGCTTTCACTATGCCCATGGGCACGTGAACGAGCTTTTTTTGCTTTCCCATGGCCTTCATGTAAAGCCCTATCAGTTCATTGAATGAAAACCGCTCCGGCCCGCCGATTTCGTAAATCCTGTTCTGAGGCCCGCTCCCTTCAAGCACGGCAAGGAAACACCTGACCCAGTCCGTCACGGCCAGAGGCTGGAATTTCGCCTCGCCGCTGCCGGGCACCGCTATGGCCGGCGATGAATTTATCAATGATATCAACTGCCTCGAAAATCCGTCCAGCCGCCCCAGGATGAGGGAAGGGCGGAATATCGCATAGCTCATCCCGGAATCCTTCACGATCTGCTCGGCCAGGGCCTTGGTTTTCTGATACCGGCTTGCCGATTGGAGCGAGGCCCCCAGACTGCTCTGATAAAAGAAGCGCTTCACCCCTGCCTTCAGCGCCTCGTCAACCAGATCGTCCGTTCCGGTGACATGAACGGACTGGAACGTCTGCGCGCCTTCTTCCCGGATTATGCCCGAGAGATGCACAACCGTGTCCACGCCGTCGAGGCAGCCCGCCGGCATGTCGCCCAGGGAGCCGGAGACGGTATCGAACCCGGAACAGAGGTGGGCTTTTTTCATGCTCCGCAGGAGGCATCTGCCGCCGATGCCGCGCCGCGCAAGCTCCGGCATCAGGTGACTTCCGACAAATCCAGTCCCGCCGGCGACAAAGATGAACATGTCACGTTGAAAGAAGGCTGTCCAGCCTTTCTTTAGATATCCGTTCCACCCCGGCATGCAGGCTCGCCCCCGTTGCGTCGATGGTGACCACGGCGGGGAAGTCCTCGACCCGGAAGGCCCACATGGCCTCCGCCCGGCCGAATTCATCGAGCATCCAGACGCCTTCTATCTTCTTTATTTTTCCGGCAAGGAGCGCGCCCGCTCCCCCCGTCGCATGAAAATAGACCGCGCCGGCCTCCCGCATCGCCTGTATCACGTCAGCCGCCATGCCGCCCTTGCCTATGATGCCTCTCACCCCGTAGTGCCTGATTATGAAGGGCTCGTACATCTGCATCCTGTGGCTGGTGGTGGGCCCGGCGGCGACGACCTCAAGCCGGCCGTTTTCCTCTTTCATGAGCGGGCCCGAGTGGTAGAGGACCGCCCCGGCCAGTTCAAAGGGAAGTTCCGGGGGCGACGGCTTATTATCAAGGAGATGTTTGTGCACCTTGTCCCTGGCCGTAAGGACGATGCCTTTTATGAGCACAATGTCCCCGGCCCGGAGTTTTTCCCGGACCGTGGTTTCAGACAAAGGTGTCTCGACCCTTATGATTTTTTTTTCAGTCAAGTTGCCCTTTGCGAAGGTTGCCGGCAACCAGTTGCCGGCAACGGGCCTTGCGGATGCCTACCATATGAGCCTGCCCCGGCGGTTTGCCCAGCAGGCGATGGAGATATCGACAAAATAGGAGCCCGTGTGCCTGTGCGCGTGGTTTATCTTTACCCCCAGGGCCGTGCATTTGCCCCCGAGGCCCATGGGCCCTATGCCAAGCCCGTTTATCTGGGCCAGCAATCTTTCTTCCAGCTCTTTTATGCGGTGGTCTTCGGCCTCATCGGTCAATTTTCTCATCAGGGCCTTCCTGGAGAGCGCGGCCGCCACGAGCCTTGTGCCGGCGATGCCGACCCCCACGGTGTAAGGGGGACACGCCCTGCCCTGGACCGCATGGACGGCGTCGAGGACGCATTTCCTGACCCCCTCCAGGTCCCGTCCGGCATTCAACCTCTCATCAGGAAGTTTATAGAAGGTCCCGGCGTTCTCGCTGCCCGCTCCCTTCAAGGTCAAGTCTATCACAAGGGTATCTTCCTCGCACTGTTTGAAATACATCTCCGGGAAACCAAGACCGGTGTTGTCGCCGGAGTTTTTTTCCGTGAGCACGTCAACGGCGTTCGGCCTCAGGGGAACGCTCCGGCCGGCCTCTCTCACCCCTTCGATTATGGCCTTTTCAACGACCGCGAAAGAAAGCTCCCTGGGGACGCGCGCATAGAATATCGGCGTTCCCGAGTCCTGGCACAGGGGTTTTGAGGCGCTTTTTGCAATGGCGGTATTTTCGAGCATGGCGGCCAGGGCTTCTTTGCCGGGTCCGCCGGGCTCGGCCTCCCAGGCCTTTTGGAGCGCGTCCTCCACGTCCCTGGGCAGGGAAATGGCGGTTTTCCTGATTATCTCCTTTATGCCGTCCCGTAGCCTGAGCATCCGCTTTGGCTTTTAAGCGATATCCGCCGGGGAGAAGACTATCTCATCCCTGAAGGATTTTATAAAATAAAGGGCCTTCCGGATTTCGGCGTCCAGGACGTCGACCATCGCGGCGTCAAGCCCGGCCCCCGCAAGATAGACAAGGGTGTTCGCCTCCGCCATCTTCCTCGTCTGCCTTGGCGAGATGCCGGTTGAGATATTGGAGATCCAGGCGATGGTGTTTACGGGCGGATCCACCATTTCCTTTACGGCCAGTATGCACTCCTGAGAGTTCAGGATATTGTCCTGCCCGGCCCCCCTGCCGAGATGGATCAGGGAGGGATCGAGGAAAATCCTCTCATTGGGGATGTCCGCCCTGTTTGCCGCCTCCAGGAGGTCCTCCAATATCTGGAGTTTGCCTTCAAAGGAGATCGGGATGCTGCCCCGGGAAGCCCTCAGGACCAGGTGGGCCGTCGTCCGCCCTGCAAGGGCCAGGCATGCCTCACGCTCGCTTTCCGGCGGCTCGGTCTCGGA
>JAJYGJ010000032.1 GCA_021790695.1 Nitrospirota bacterium
GATGAAGGACATAGCCCCGATTGAAAAGTCGGGCAAATTTTTCGCGAGGAAATTCGACGCGTCGGTTGACAGCGATGTGATTGAATATTTTTGCCGTAAATGCGGGAACTGACCTGGCAAGGACGAGACGGGCATGGCGGAAAGCGCGTACATAACATGGCTTGAGAGGAAGGGGGCCGTCCTTTTCAGGGGGGCGGGGACCTGCTGGGTCCTGAACCAGGGGGCCCTCGTTCCCGCGTCACCCTTTCCCGCGTATTACGAACTCGACCGCAGCGAGGCGCGCTCGTTATTAAAGGCTTCAGGGGCCCGGTTTGTCCGCTATTCATCGGCCCCCTGCGATCACGAAACATCCTGGTGGTACGTCGTCTGTGAGAGTCATGTTCCGGCGGGCATCGATGCAAAGACCCGTCAGAATATCGGGCGCGGAAGACGCGAATGCGCCGTGGAGGAAATCGAAGCGGAGTGGCTCGTGGGCAATGGATACCCGTGCTATGCCGCCGCGTCGGTCAGATACCGCAACCATAAACCTGTTTCCGAAGCCGTCTTCAGGAGGATCATCCTGGACACGCGTGAAGGCCCCTTCTCTTACTGGGGGGTATTCCATAAAGGACACCTGGCCGGCTACTGTCAATGCATCATAGACGGAAAACAGGTGTCCACAAACGTCACCAAATATCATCCCTCCTATTTAAGACACCGGAGCGCATATGCGCTCATCGACAGGCTGATTCAGACATACGTGGCTGGCCGGGGCATGACCCTGAGCAACGGGAACAGGTCGATCGCGCATGACACAAACTATCAGGACGTGCTGATAAACATCGGATTCCGCAAACAGTTCTGCCGGTTGAATATCGTTTATGACCGGTGGCTGAAACTGGGCGTAGGGGCGTTATATCCCCTGCGTCCATTGCTCGCCGGACTGCCGGACAGGCACGTGATGCACAGGATCAAGGCCCTTATGCGCCAGGAGGAGATACGGAGGCAGAATCTTGGCAATGGCCGATAACCTGTATTTTTACAAGGGCCGTGTCGCGCTTTACGCCATTTTAAAGTCAATGGGCATACGCGGGGCGGACGAAGTGGTCCTTTCCGGGTTCACCTGCGTCGTCGTGCCAAGCGCGATAAAATACCTGGGCGCGACACCGCGTTATGTCGATATCGACCCCGTTACCTACAACATGGATCCGGAAAAGATCGGCGGAAAAATAACCGGGATGACGCGGGCGATAATAGCCCAGCACACCTTCGGCATCCCGGCCAGGATGGATGCGATCATCGAAATCGCAAAAAAAAACGGCCTTTTCGTCATTGAGGACTCCTGCCACGCCGTCGGCTCGAAATATATGGGCCGGGAGGTCGGGACATTCGGCGACGCCGCTTTTTTCTCATCCCAGTGGTCGAAGCCGGTAACCACCGGTTTGGGGGGATGGGTGAAATCGAATAATCCGGCGCTCACCGAAGGCCTGCTGCGGACGTATTCGTCCTTTCATGCGCTTTCCGCCGCGGAAAGCCTTGCCCTGAGGACGCAATATTTGATGCACGAGGCCTTTATGTCGCCGTCTGTCTTCTGGGCAGCCCGGGGCGCGTACAGGAGGCTTTCCCTATACGGGCTGGCGATAGGCTCCTCGACAAACGATGAACTCTCATGCAGGATGCCCGGCGGATATGCAAAACGGATGGCGGACTGGCAAAAAAAACTGGTAAAAAGAAAATTATCCGGCATCGCCTCCGTCATCGAACACAGGGCATGGGTCGTCTCGCAATATGACAAGCTGCTGCCGGAGGCGGGGTTTGAACCGCTTAAATTGCCCGGATGTTATGAAACCGTTTTTTTGAGATATCCCGTGCGCGTGAGCGACAAGAAAGGGATGCTGGAGTCGGCAAGAAGAAACAGGGTTGAAATGGGGGATTGGTTTGTCTCCCCCGTGCATCCGAACCTGTCGGGGTGGGAGAAGATAGGCTATGAAAAGGGAATGTGCCCGAACGCGGAAAAGGCATGCGAAGAGACGATAAACCTGCCCACTCATGCGCGGATCGGCGGCAGGCAGATAGAAAAGGCCGTTAATCTTCTTTCAAACTTTAACAGACAAACCCCTGTAGTTGCATGAATTTAACCCGCAATTTCATGGAGCTTCCCGCGGGGCGACCTTGTGTCAGCATCCCCGCAAGCGAAGCTCGCCCGGGGAATCCTTCCTGAAAGCCGAAGAAATATCCCGCCCCGCCCTTTTATCCTTTCAAGATAGAATTTCCTGCCGGAACGACAGCTTTGAACTTGCAATTCCCGGCGGTATGCCGCAGGTGATTTATTGTGCAACCTGTAAGTGTAAATGTAGCAAAAGGAAACACTTTTTTGTTTCCATTTTACCCGAATATAATTGCCGGCAATAATAATATTCCCAATATTTTCATATCAGGAACCTGCCTGAATCCGCAAGGGACGGTTTTTTGCGCGAGCGGGACGGCAGGGCGGAGCCCGGGCCGGCCACCGCGGCTGGAAATTCCCTGATTTCCCGGTATCTTCCGGTTGCCGGCCGGCAACCCGTTTCCAAGCCGGTCCCGGCTGTTTCCCTGAAGCGGCATGTCACGGGGAGACATGTGGGTACGGGGATTGCTAGTTCACAGGAAAACATTCTTTGTTGTGGACCGTGGCGGCGGCGTGGAGACGGCCGGATTAATCTGAATCGACGCGCTTCAGGCAAGGAGGGCCCCATGAAGATTCGCAGGATAGTGCCGGTATTGTTTTTTTGCACGTTACTGGCCGCCGGTTTCGCCGGCTGCGGAGTCGGCAAGGGGGGGGCCTCTCCATCCGGGACCCAGTCCGCGCAGGATCCCCCTTCGCCCTGGAATTCGGTCGTCGTTCTCGTTCCCAGCGATCCGGAAGATGCCAACGGCGCTGTAAACACGTCGAGCAAACTGCAGGTAGTGCATCCTTTCGATGCAAACGGCAATCCACTATCAACACCGGCCATGTCGTCCCTGAGCTACAACGGGGTGGGCGATTTTGACGCGGCTTCGCTGACGCCGGGCGGGGGGAATGGCGTTATGATAGACGGCGGTGATAATGAACTCTATTTTTTTTCGGTGGCAAACGGCACGGCGTCCGCGTCTCGGGCGCCCTATAGGATTAACACGACCGACACCGACGGGGATTCCGTTTCGATCATGAGCAGCGGCGACGATGCGATCGTATCGCTTGATGACCGCAATACACTCCTTCTGGTCTCGGGGATCCTTTCGGGCAGCTTCAGTGAGAGTTACCTGAGTGTTCCGGGCTATCGTGACGGCGTTTTGATCTCCAATGACGACAAGGTGCTTCTGGCGCGCGGCAGCTACGGGCTAACCGTTTATGCAATCAATACGAACGCCTTGCCCGGTTCGAACGCCTTTACCGACACCACAACGCCCGCCGTCTCCGGGCTTGGGACTTCGAATGTCAACGGAGGAGGGCGGGATGGCATGGCCTTCAGCCCGGCGGATTCCAGCCGCGCCGTAATCATCACCAACGGCACAAGCGGCAGCGTAAGCCTTCTGACGGGGCTGCCTTTCAAGCCGTCCGTATCGAATTCGGTAAGCGTGGGCAGGAAGGTTTTCTCGGTGGCGATTGCGCCCTCCGGCGACCGGGCGATTGTCGGCACGGACAGCGGGCTCATGATGTTCACTGGAGTGGCCTCGGGCGCGCTGACGCGGGTTGGAGGTCTCTACGCGCCAACCTACATGCTTTACAACCGAAGCGTGACGCTGGGCATGGTAACGACCCTCGGGGTCACTCCCGACGGGAAGTATGCCGTGGCCGGCGACTATACTGACGGGGCGCTCCTTGTTATTCCCATGAGCACGGGCGGTTTCGACGCGCCGGTCGGCATATTGCCCGGCGTCGAGGTGCCCTTCAATGATGAAATGCTGATACATTAGAAGTTAAAGGCAATCAAGCCTTCTCCAACGATGGGGCCCCCGCGGGGGCCCTTTTTTTTGGCCTTTTCCTTATTTTATTTGGCTCTCCCGGGTTTCCCGTGGGTTCTTCGCCCTTACTCCCTCTCCCGGGGTCAGTCATGCCGGCCCCGTATCGCGCGGGGTAAACCCCGGCCTCACAGTTCTCATTCCCGCAAGCGAAGCGCGACGGTAATCCTTCCTGAAAGCTCACCCGTTTTTTATCCGCGATAAAAAGTAAAAATTCCCTTTTCACACGCCCGTCTCTTTGCGTCCTGCAACGGACTTTTCCTTCCCGCGTTCATCTCAAGTGATTCCGGTTACATATTTTTTGGAGGGTGCACGGTTAAAGTAACTGAAGGTTTTTTTTCAATTCCATGGGCGTATACATCAACGTAATCGGACGCTGTTTTCAACGAATGTGAGGTATGTCAATGTCATTTCGTTTTTCAAGACTGAAATTGAAAAGTTTCCTTCCTCTTCGTGCCGGATTGAAGCCGGCCTTATTGTTAACCCTGGTTTTGCCGCTTTTTTTTATGGCGGCGCAAGGCGCATACGCCGCAACCTACTATGTGTCGCCGGGCGGATCGGACTCCGCTCCGGGAACAACCTCTGCGCCATGGGCGACATTCGCCCACGCCATGACGGTCCTTCATCCGGGCGATACGTTATATCTGGAAGACGGGACGTATGATCAATCCCTCAAGGATACAACGGTAAGCGGTTCGGCCTCCGGAGGCTATATAACGTTCAAGGCCTTGCATGACGGCGCCGCAGATGTAGTCACCACTTATCCTACCAGTCCGCTGTTGCTGAACCAATCGTATATAGATATAGAGGGTATAAATTTTCAAAACAGCGGTCCGTATGACAGTAACCCCTACTGCGCCACCGATGGAGAAGGCTACAGCAACGTACAGGGTTTAAATATCTATGGCGATAATCACGTAATCCTGAGAAGGGTGGTGGCCAACGGCTCTTCCGGTTGCAATTCCGCCGTAATTGCGCTTGCCGGAGTGTCCGATAGCCTGATCGAGGATTGTGCCGCATCCGGAGAAGGCAGGGTAGTCCTCAACTTAAACGGTTGCAATAATGATACTATCAGGCGCTGTTGGCTTGACTGGACGGGCCCGGACACGGGAGGCGGCGATGTCGATAATGTGACACAAGTCTATGATTCAAGCAATATACTGATGGAAAATAATATCGGCGTCAACTTCACGACCTCGAACATCGAGTTTTTCAACACCTGGGGACACTATAGTTCCATAAGTGGTAACAAGTTTTATGGAAATATCGGCATTAATACAAACAGCGAAGTGGCGGGCGGGATGTTCATGGACGCGGCCGAATGCGGCCAGAGCGTCAGCGGCACCATATTCTCCGACAATGTGGGGATACTTCTCGGTGGCGGCGGCCAACCGGCGGAAGAAGTGAATGCTTATTACGGTAATGGCACGGTATTTACCAATAATACATTTGTTTCACCTGACAGTACTGGTGGCGGCGGGATAGACCTGTTATACAGACCATCCTGTGAAGGCCAGCAGGCCGCGGTTGCCAGCGCATCCAGCAATTCTTTTCTGAATCTCTGGGCCGGGTTGGCGGGCAGTGACGGCTCCAACTATCTTCTTTCTCATGATTATAATAACTTCTACAATATGTATGGAGGATACGGCCCTCTTGCCTTCGCCAGTAAAATGTCGCCGCCTGATTTAAATACTCATGAAATCCAGGCAGATCCCGGCTATCCGACCTCGACTTACGGCTACGGGGCGTATTTGATGGCTCCTTCCTCGATGCAGGGGAAAGGCTCGGGCGGCACCGACATCGGGGCCAACGTCATATATGAATACGTCAACGGGAGCCTGACTTCGACGCCCCTCTGGCCCTGGCCCATGGAGAGCAGGATAGTCGCCGCGTTCGGAAAAAGCGCCACATACGCCGACGATGGAAACGGGCACACGGGCGGAATCTGGAAGACGCTGAGCGGGATCCCCACCCGGTCGGGCGGTTCAGACGCCTCGGGGCTTACCGCGCCCGTGCCGATATCGCCCGTGAACGGCCAGACCACGGGGACAACGGTGACGTTGCAGTGGCAGGAACCCGCTGGCGGCAGCGGCTTGAGCTATACGCTTCTGCTCAGCAAAAACAGCCAGTTCACGGGCAGCCAAAGCATCGCGGTGGCGTCCGCCTCGGGCAAGGGCAAAACCTATGCGGGCCTGGCCGGCTTTTTCCTCTTCGGGATCGCGTTTTCAGGCGTGCCGAGGAAAAAGAAGCTCCTGCTGCTTCTGGCGGGTGTATTTGCGGTGTCCATGCTGCTTGCGTCCTGTGGCGGAGGGGGTAGCGCGGGGGTGGCGTCCACCGGGTCGGCCGGCGCGACCGTTTCGGGCTCCTACACGGTCACCGGTCTCTCCGGCAA
>JAJYGJ010000089.1 GCA_021790695.1 Nitrospirota bacterium
CGAATAGTGGCGTAAACAGGGGGGGGTCTGCCGGTTTGTCGGAGAGGGGTTTTTGTTTTTCGGTCCGCATCCGGCGGGCGCCGGGGCGCGCGCCCGGGGGTATGTTTCCCTTTGTGAACGAGGGATACGGGGCAGCGCATCGGTGTTAACCTGAAAGTGGCAAAGGGGGGATTTTCTTATGAGGAAGTTCAGGTTTTACCAATGGGCGCTCGTTGCGCTCATGGCTTCGGCGCTAGCCGCGTGCGGCGGCGGCGTGGGCCCCGGCGGCGCAGGTACTGCCACGGGGGCGGGGGGGTCAACAGGGACCCTTGCAGGCGTGGTAACCAACATCAGCAACGGCGCGGCGATTTCCGGCGCCAAGGTGACCCTCGGCAGAAGCTCTACGACAACCGATTCGACCGGCGCGTATTCGTTCAGCGTGGCCACGGGGACCGCTCCGGCTTATGTCTCGGCCACCGGGTATCAAACAACCTCTCAGAATGTCACTATAAATACGGGTTCCACAACCACCAACAACTTCGAGATGACCGCGGCGTACGGGACCCAGACGCCTCCGGCAAACAGCATGAATTACGTTCTGTTCGCATGGAACAACCTGGGAATGCATTGCGACCAGAACGACTATTCCGCTTTCTGCGTCCTGCCGCCGTACAACATTCTGGTTGCCGAGCTCATCAACCGGAACACCACCACGAACCCTATTACGAGCGGCGTAACGGTGAGCTATTACCTTTACAATAAGCAAAACCCATCGCTGCACACTAATTTCTGGAACTACGTTGGCCAGTTTTGCGGCACGAATGCCCAGGGCGTCTATAGCTGCTGGAGCGCGGCGCAGAACGTCGGCATAACCGGCAACGGTCCTTCCGGCAACATGGTCCTCCGGAGCGACAACCTCAGTTGGACCGCAGCGGGCCTTCCCGCGACACCGTACGATGACGACGGCACCTGGGACCCTTACGGATACGCCATCGTCAATGCCACGGACAATACAACCGGCGCCCTGCTTGCCACCGTCAAGGCCGAGACCCCCGTCTCGACCGAGATGGATTGCATGAACTGCCATGGGACCTCGGTTCTTGATCCGACCCTTAGTCCGCAGGCGAGCATTCTGTACGACCACGATACTTACAACAACGGCGCCAACGGGACCCATCTTTATACGGATTATCAGTCCGGCAAAGTCCACCTCTGCGGGGAATGCCATGAGGATAACGCCCTCGGCACGACCAACCAGAACGGCGCGACCACGGACATCTCCACGGCGATGCACAGTTTCCATGCCGGCCTGATGAACACTACTACCACTTCGGCAAACACGTCTCCCGATTGCTTTAACTGCCATCCGGGCCCCAAGACGCAGTGCCTGAGGGGCATCATGGCCCGCGCCGGCAAGTCCTGCCACGACTGCCACGGCGACATGACCGCAATGGGAAACCCAAACCGTCAACCATGGACGGCGGGGTCGCTGCCCAAGTGCGCCACCTGCCATGATCCGAAGTATTACACCGAAAACTCAAACACGCTGTATCAGAACTCCCTGCTGAACGACTCTCCCAATAACGCAATGAACGGCAAACTCTACTGCGAGGCCTGCCATAACGGCACGCATGCCGAACTGATGACGACGGCGACTCCGAGCTCGCTGAACAATGCGGACTCGAATCTGCCGGAGTACCTGCAGGGCGACAACTACTGGATCCACGCGTGCACCATCTGTCATCCGAACAAGAGCGGATACGTGCACCACTGACGATTGAGCGGATATCTGCGGGAGGGCGAAATAAAAACGCCCTTCCGCAGTCTTTTTCCGTGACGGGGGGAATTAAAATGGACAGCGGGCGTATTGCCCCCACCCCGGATATCGGCTTGCCGCTGGTGGCTTGCCGCTGGTGGCTTGCCGCTGGTGGCTTGCCGCTGGTGGCTTGCCGCTGGTGGCTTGCCGCTGGTGGCTTGCCGCTGGTGGCTTGCCGCGGGGTCAAGCGAGCGAACATTATGAAAAAAATTCCTTACAGTAGGTTCCCCGCGGGCAAAAATTGCCGCGGGGGAGATCAATCTCTTGAATGGCGGGCCCCGAAAGGCCGCCTGCAAAACGGAGGATAAAATTGAAGCGTTATTTTTTTGCGGTTTGTATGGTCGTCGGCGTGCTGGCGGCGGCCGGCTGCCAGAATAACGCGGGGCCGAAAGGGCTTCTGGATAAGTATTTCGGCTCCGCGATCAAACAGGACTATGCCGCCTCTTACACGTGCTATTATGACGCTTACAAAGCCAAGATCAGCGAGGCGGAGTACGTGAAGCACCGCCTGGAAGACCCGGCGGCGCTGCGCGATTATAAAATCCTTTCGCTCCGGCAGAATGGCGATACAGCCAGCGCCGAGGCGGCCCTGACCTTCATAAAAGACAAGAAACCCGTCGTAATAAAAGTGACGGAGAACATGATTAAAGAACACGGGAAGTGGCGGATAAAAGTATGGTGATCCCTCTTATGTGATTTTGTCACGAACCTTGTTTTCATTTTTCGGGTCATCCATTCCGATAGAATTGTCTGATAGAATTGTAATCGGCAGGTGGATTTCTCATGCGGGACTGGAATGTCGTGGCCGTTATCCGTGAGGGCGGGTTCGATGAGGCGCTCCGGGTGCTTGGAGAATTCGGCTTCGTCGGGCGGTCGCGTTTTTATAACGTGCTTTTGATGAAGGTGGCCGATATAAGGCAACTGCTTTCGGCCCTGCGCCGGAGGCTGGCCGAGGCCCCTCAGTCGCTTGCCTTCCTTTCGAGGATACTTCCGGTGGAAATGACGTTTCAGTTTTCCACGCGCGAGGAATTCGAGAGCAAGGCGAAAGAATCGGTCCTCGTGTACGCCGGCGAGCTTGGGGGGAAAATCTTTCATGTGAGGATTCACCGCCGGGGCTCAAAGGGAAGACTCTCAAGCCCTGAAGAGGAGCGCCTCCTGGATGAATTTTTACTGGGTGAACTGGACAGAAAGGGCAGCCCCGGACGGATCAGCTTTGAGGACCCCGATGCGGTAATAGCGGTGGAAACTGTCGAAAACAGGGCGGGAGTTGCCCTGTGGCGACGCGAAGACCTCGCCCTTTATCCCTTCATCCGGATCGAATGAAATAAAAACCGGAATTGACAATCGCGCGGAAAACTGATAAATTGTTTGGCATGTCTGACGGAATCGCGTTCAAGAATATGTGCGGTATATGCGGCAGGCATTCGTCCGGCGCATGGCGACTTAAAGTTGAAGGGCCGTGGCCGGGAGGGTTCGTGTAAAGCAAAAAGGGCAACAGCGATAAGGGAACTCTGAAAGGCCGCGGATCACCCGCGGCCTTTTTTATGGTGCGAAAAGCGTTTTTTATTTGAACCCGTCTCAAAATTGATTCTGAAGCGAAAGAGAGAGGAAATCGGCCGGAAGCTATTTTGCGACAGGTTCTTGAGGAGGAGGTGGATTTTTTCATGAAATGGGACGCGGAAAAATACGATTCGGCGAACGCCCCGCAGGTCGAGGCGGGGAGGGAGCTTATAAGAATGGCGGCTGTCAGGCCGGCTGACCGGATACTGGATATCGGCTGCGGCACGGGGAAACTTGCCCTGGAGCTTGCGCGCCTGGCCCCGGAGGGAAAAGTCATCGGGATAGACCCGTCCGAGGAGATGCTTCAAAAGGCGGTCTCGGTCTCGGCCGGCGCCGCCAACCTGAAATTTATGCGGGGCAGCGCCCAGGAGATGGATTTCAGAGAGAGTTTCGACCTTGCCTTCTCGAATTCCGCCCTTCACTGGGTGAAGAAACCGGAGGAGCAGAGGACCACTTTGGCAAAGACCTTCAGGGCGCTTGCGCCCGGCGGCAGGATCGCCTTCCAGATGCTGGCGATGGATTTCTGCACGGAATTTTTCGAATACGCCGGCCGGGCCGTAAAGGCGGCGGGCCTTGATCGGTTCTTCGATAATTTCGTGCCGCCCTGGCATCTGGCCTCGGTGCAGCAGTACGCCGGGTTGCTCAGGGAGGCGGGTTTTTCGGAAATAAACGCCTTTTTCAGGCAATACAGGTTGACCTTCGGCTCCATAAAGGACGTGCTTGATTACTGGTGCCAGGCGGTGCTTCGGCCTTATCTTTCCGTACTGCCGGAGCTTGAGCGGGGATATTTCAAATACGCGTTCGCAATGCAGTTCGAGGCCAACAGGTCTTCGTCCGGAAATGGCATCGAGTTTGATTTCAGGCGGCTTTTCGCCCTTGCCGTCAAATCCGGGGAGGGAGGGCACATATGAAGGACAGGATGGAGCTTGAAAACGTCGCCTTTATAGGGCGGACATACGAGGAGTATTTGTCCATGTTCGATCTTGCTGAAGCGGTCTTTTTTAGCGGCCCGGTGCTGGACTGCCCGGCCGGGCCGTCGTCTTTTGCCGCGCAGGCATGCGCCAAAGGCTTCAAGGCCGCGGCATGCGACGTCCTGTATAATCTGCCGTCCGGCGAGCTTGCCGCGATGGGAAAGCGGGACCTGGCACTTATCGGCCAAAAGCTGGAGGAAACGGCCCATCTCTTCAACTGGGATTATTACGGCGATAAAGCCGGGCACATGGGGCACAGGACCGCCGCGCTCGGGCGGTTTCTGGCCGATTTTCAGGAGGGGGCGGAAAACGGCAGATATGTTTATGCGGAACTTCCCCGGCTGCCGTTTGCGGACAGGTCCTTCCGCCTTGTGCTTTCTAGCCATTTTCTTTTTCTCTACGGAGACATATTGACACCCGGCTTCCACGCCGAAAGCCTTGGCGAGATGGCCAGGGTCTCATCCGGAGAGGTCAGGATATATCCGCTTCAGGGGCTCGATGCCAGGCCCTATCCACACATGGACGGGGTGCTCGAAATTCTACGGAAGAGCGGGGTCGCCGCCGAAATCAGGCCCACGCCTTTCGAGTTCTTTAAAGGGGCGAATAAGATGCTCGTCCTGGGTAGAACCGGAGGGCCGGGCGGCTTTCCGCCCGCCGGGCGCAAAAGCGTCTGATATCTGTTACAATTCTAACAATGGCCGTGTTTGAATATTTGACAAGATTAAAAATTTACTTGTAAAATCGGGATGTTAGCCATTGGGAGTGTATAGGGCTCTGGTGTCCCTCCCGGACTTCAAATCCGGTGTTGCCGGCCAAAATCTGGCAGGGTGGGTTCGATTCCCACACGCTCCCGCCAATAAAATTATTTAAAATCAATATGTTATGTTATTTACGGATGCTAAAACCACTGTATGCAATCATTAAAGCCAGCAGTTGTCAATAGGCATTGAATTTTGCCCCACATCAGCGTCCAATTTTGCCCCGGCAGGATAACAAGAAAACGATTTAATAGCAGCCTGGGCTGGAGCCATCTATGGCGCCAGATCGGTAGGGTTAAGCCAGAAAATTTCTGGGCCAGTGCTTACCCTCTTGCTGAGCGCCAGACTTGTTCCGTCAACTGCGAGCACGGATTACTACTGGAAAGTATTGCTTACGGTGGCTGCGGCCTGGACTGGGCTTCCCCTTCAAGTTTTGTATTGTTTCAATTTTGTGAAACTATTTTTTCCTGGTTATACTCTTCACAATGAAAAATGATTTTTTTTCGAGTGATTTTTTTCCGAGGCCAATATTTATGCGGTAAATGGTATAATCAGCCTGAAGGTGGCTAGCCTGAAAGATTTGATTTGGGAGAAAAACATGGCAAAAGAATTTACCGTTATCATAGAGCAGGACGAAGAAGGCTATTACGTTTCGGAAGTGCCTGAGCTTCCGGGGTGCCATACCCAGGCCAAATCCCTCGATAAGCTCATGGAGAGGACCAGGGAAGCCATTCAACTCTGCCTTGAGGTTGCCGGAAAAGGACGGCCTTCAACCCACCTTGTAGGCGTTCAGAAAATCGCCATATGACAAAGCTTCCCTCTTTGACGGGGAAGCAGGTAATATCGTCCCTGAAGAAAGCCGGTTTTGTCGTTGAGCGGCAAAAAGGCAGTCATGTATTCCTGAGGCACCCGGATGGCCGCGCCACCGTGGTCCCCGCGCATACGGGCGAAGCGATCGGCCCCGGGCTTATGTCCAAGATATTGAGAGATTCAGAGCTTACAAAAGACGATCTAATAAAATTTTCGAAAAAATAAGGCTATTTCAAAACAGGGGAGCTAAGACAACTTGGCCTTGGTTTTTGACTTCGACACCCTGCAACAAGCTGTAGGGTGATTCATTACGCAATATGATTAAGAATATCGGATAACTCTTTAGCAAATATGCGCTCTAAAAAAAGTGCTTTTAACTTGATC
>JAJYGJ010000210.1 GCA_021790695.1 Nitrospirota bacterium
TCCCTGCGCACGTGGTCGAAGGCAAGGAGGCGGTCGGCCATGAAAAAACAGGCGTCCGGCAGGCCCAGTTCATCGGGGGGCCTTGCATCCGGAAACCTCTCAATATATCTGGCAAAATCGTAACAGACGAGCCCCGCCGCCCCTCCCTGAAACGGGGGCAGCCCCGGTTCGGGCCTCTGGTTATAGGCTCCCACCAGTTCCTCGAGTCTTCGAAGCGGGTCTTTTTCCGCGGTTATGACGCGCCCCCCCTTGTCCCGGCCCTGGTCCTCCCGACCTTGATCCCGTTCGATCTCCACAAACCCGTCTTTCACCCGCATAACGGCGTAGGGTTCAAAGACTATGAAGGAATGCCGCGCTATGTTTTCGGGGCTCTTGCCGTTTTTAAACTTTCCGCTTTCAAAATTGACGCTTTCAAAAAGGATGCTGCCCGGTCCGGAAAAGAGGGGATACAGCTCATGCGGTGAGGCCCAGGGTATCTTTGCATGGAGGGGAGGCACGGCCCCGGCCGCCTTTTCGATTTCTTCGAGGAACTTTGTCCTGCCCGGCGAAACGATCTGCCTTGTCATGCGATTTGGAATGCGTCCAGCCGGCTACGTCCTTGAGTGGGTGATGTCTTTCTGGGCCTGGTATTTTCCCGCCTTGTCCGCGTAGGAGACCTGGCAGGCCTCCTCCGCGCCAAGAAAGACGAGTTGGGATATCCCTTCCCCGGCATGGATTCTGACCGGCAAGGGGCCGGTATTGGAGATGGAGATGGTCACGTACCCCTCCCACTCGGGCTCAAGGGGGGTCACATTCACCACGACCCCGCACCTGGCGTAGGTCGATTTCCCCGTCGAAAGCACGATTACGTCCCTCGGCAGCCTGAAATATTCAAGCGAACGGCCAAGGACAAAAGACCCTGGCGGTATCAGGCAGTTGGCGCCCTTTATCTGCTCGAAACAGGCGGGGTCGCAATCCTTCGGGTCGAGAATGAGGCCGCCGGCGGCTTTAAGGAGCCTGAAATCCTCGGAAAGCCTCATGTCATAGCCGTATGAGCCAAGGCCGAAGGAAATCCCGTTTTTGCTCTTTGAGAGCATCCTGTCCGCGAAGGGCTCTATCATGCCCTTCAGCGCCATTTCCCGTATCCAGCGGTCATTTTTCACCATGAGGTGAAATTAACATAAAGGGACATTTAAAAACAATGAGGGGGAAATCAGGTAGCGGCTCAGTTTGGGAAGCCGGTCAATGGCGCTTTCGCTTTTTGAGATTTTGACTTCCTCGGAATTCAATGCAGGGAATTTCAATTTATTGATTTTCGCTCGCTTTGCACTCGCTATCCATTCTTTTGCCGGCATTCCGGACAGGCCCGGGGGCGCAAGCTCCCGTTCCAATGAAATCTCCGGATAGGCAAAAGCCTCGGAGCCGGCCATGGCCCAAGGGGCGAAGCCCCGAATACGAAAAAATATTCGGGTCCCCGAAAAGCCAAGGGCTTTTTTGGGGCAAGCGAGAATGAGACGAGCATGCCCGCCACCGCCTTCTGCCCCGATCTGACTTAATCAAACTGAGACACTACCGAAAATTAAATTGATAGCCGAGGGGAAATTAAATTGCCAAAAAATCTCGTTTTCTGCTATAAAAGTATAGAGGGGTTGGACAAAAATGGGCCTGCCCTGCGCGTGATAGGTAATGATGTTAATCCACCAAGTTGGATCTTTAGGGAGCCGGATAAGGGGGTACGGTGTGCAGGTCTTCCCAGGGGAAGAAAGCCTAATGTCTCCCTTGTGGCACCCACTTAGAAAAAGTGGATCTGACGCGTTAGCCTACACGGCAGGGCGGGTTTTATTCTATGGTTTCGGTAAAAAAGCCTTCAGCATAAAGGGGAAATGGAAAGAATCTTCGTATTTCAAGGAAATATACGAATCCCTTTCGGATAGCCCCGGGGCCTTCCGGCCTGCTGAAGATTTCTTCCCATAGAACTTCGTCCGGCTCCTATATACATAAAGGAGAGGAGGGAGTTTCAGATGAACCAGGCGCTCTATGTCGTCTTCATCTCCGCAGCAATAGGCGTCGCCATCGGTCTTTTCTACAAGCTCAGGCTCAAGGGCAAATGGGAAGGCCTGAGGCGCGAGGCCGAGGCCCTCATCGAGGAATCCAGAAACACCGCCGAAACGATCAGAAAGGACGCCTCTTACGAGGCCAAGGGCATAGTCTATCAGGCCCGCGCCGAATCCGAGAAGGAATTCAAGGAAAAACGCGCTGAACTGCTGCACCAGGAAAAAAGGCTGAGGGGCAGGGAAGAGACCCTCGACAGGAAGCTGGACAGCCTCGAACACAGGGAACGCGAGTTCTCGCGGCGGGAAAAGGACCTGTCGGGCAGGGAAAGGGGACTTCAAAACAAGGAAAAACAGTTGGATGACCTCGTCGGCCAGCAGAAGGGCTTTCTTGAGCGGTTGGCGGGGCTCAGCACCGAGGAGGCCAGGGCCGAGTTGTTGCGGAGGGTGGAGGAAAACGCGCGTTTTGAATCGGCGAAGCTTGCAAAACAGGTGGAGGATGAGGCGCGCGAGCAGGCGGAGAAAAAGGCAAAGGAGATCATCGGGCTCGCCGTGCAGCGGTACGCCGGCGAATACGTGGCGGACGCGACCGTCTCCGCGGTCAGCCTGCCCAGCGACGACATGAAAGGCAGGATAATCGGGCGAGAGGGCAGGAACATCCGGGCCCTCGAGGCGGCCACCGGAGTCGATCTCATAGTGGACGACACCCCGGAACTCATAACCCTGTCCACCTTCAATCCCGTAAGGAGGGAAGTCGCCAGGCTGGCCCTGGAAAAACTCATAGCGGACGGACGCATCCATCCGGCAAGGATCGAGGAGATTGTCGAGAGGTCGAGGAAAGAGGTGGAAAACACCATCCGCGAGGAGGGGGAAAAGGCCGTCTTCGAGCTTGGGCTTTCGGGCCTGAACCCGGAGCTGATAAAACTCGTGGGCAGGCTCAGGTACAGGACTTCATACGGCCAGAACGTGCTTCAGCACTCCAGGGAGGTGGCGTACTTCGCGGGCATCATGGCCTCGGAACTGCGGGCCGACGTGAAAATCGCCAGGAGGGCGGGGCTGCTGCACGACCTCGGCAAGGCCGTCGATCACGAGGTCGAGGGCCCCCACCCGGAAATAGGCGCCAACCTGGCCAGAAAATTCGGGGAGCCCCAGGTGGTGGTGGACGCGATACTCACCCATCATGACGGAGAGGTGAAAAGTGTCGAGGCCGCCCTCGTCGCCGCCGCGGACGCCATCTCGGCCGCGAGGCCCGGCGTGAGAAGCGAGAGCATCGAAAACTATTTGAAGAGGCTGACCAAACTCGAAGACCTGGCCATGTCCTATAAAGGTGTCGAGAAGTGCTATGCCATTCAGGCGGGCCGGGAGGTCCGCATAATAGTGAAGCCCGAGGAGGTGACGGATGAGGCCTCGTGGCTGCTTTCCAAAGACCTGGCCAAAAGGATAGAGGCCGAGATGACCTATCCGGGCCAGATAAAGGTTACCGTCATCCGGGAAAACAGATTCGTTGACTTCGCCAAATAAGGTGAAGGTCCTCTTCATCGGAGACATCGTGGGCAGGCCGGGCCGGGTCACGGTAAAGGCCCTCCTGCCCAGGATAATCGACAGACACAAGATAGATTTCGTCATCGCAAACGGCGAGAACGCCGCCGGGGGATTCGGCATAACGGAGCCCGCCGCCCATGAACTTTTCGCCTCCGGCATAGACGTCCTTACAAGCGGCAACCATATCTGGGACAAAAAAGACGCGATACCTTACATCGCGAAGGAAGACAGGCTCCTCAGGCCGATCAATTACCCGCCCGGCGATCCGGGCTCGGGGAGCATCGTGGCGCGTCCGCGGACCGGGCCCGCGGGGCACGTGGCCGTCATCAGTCTGCAGGGGCGCGTCTTCATGGCCGCCCTGGACTGCCCCTTCAGGACGGTCCTGGCCGAAGTGAAACGGCTCAGGGAGCAAACGGCGGTCGTCATCGTGGATTTCCACGCGGAGGCGACCTCGGAGAAGGTCGCCATGGGTTACTTCCTGGACGGCAGGGTCAGCGCGGTCATAGGGACGCACACGCACGTCCAGACAGCCGATGAAAAGATACTGCCGGGCGGCACGGCGTATATCACGGACGCCGGGATGACCGGACCCGCCGAATCGGTCATCGGGGTGAGGAAGGAGCAGATCATTGAGAAGTTCCTCACCCAGATGCCATCGAGGTTCGAGGTCCCGGCGGGCCCGACGCTCTTTTCGGCCGTTATCGTGGAGATAAACGAAAAAGACGGAAAGGCGTCTTCCGTCTCGAGGATACAGCTCTCAAACCCCTGAAGATACGCCCGGTTTTCACACCCCCGCTTTCATGGCCTCAAGCTTCTTCAAAATCCCCCGGATTACCTCTTCTTCCCTCCTCAGGGATTCCTTGGCCTCGCGGCTGTCGGTCTTGAATACCTCTTCCTTAAGATCGGTCAGGTAAATCTCCAGCGCGTGACTCAGGGCCTCTTTTTCCTCATCGCTGATCGTGACGGTTGCCATAGGACGCCTCCTGATTTGAATGATATATGCTGATCTCCGCCCCGCGTTCATGCAGCCAAACCCGGTTTTGAACGCCGGCCCTTCCCCTTCAGCCAGATGCTATCGGAAAAAAATGGGGTTGTCAAACGCCGCGGGGGAGGTTCTTTTCACTCGCCCGAGTCGGGCCAGCCGTACTGCCCCAAAAGGGGTACAAAGACGCAGAAGGTGTGATATTCCTTTACGAGCCGTCCCTGGCGCTTGACCGCCATGAGCAGCCTCTGGGACCCTCTGGAGCCCAGGGGGATGACCAGCCTGCCGCCCTCGTCAAGCTGCTCTATGAGAGGAGGCGGCACGTCCGGCGCGGCCGCCGTCACCAGGATGCCCTGATAAGGGGCGCCCTCCGGCCATCCCGCGGAACCATCCGCCGCCATGGACCTGATATTGCCGTAGCCAAGCCCGTCCAGCTTCCGTTTAGCCCTTTCGGCCAGTTCCGGGCGGTATTCGACCGTGTAGACCTCTGCCGCGAGTTCGGCCAGGACCGCGGCCTGATAACCGGAGCCCGTGCCCACTTCAAGGACCTTCTCCCCGCCCCGGAGCGCGAGCAACTCCGTCATCACCGCCACCATGTAAGGCTGAGAGATCGTCTGCCCGTCTCCCAGGGGCAGGGCCATGTCGTCATAGGCCATCTCCGCGTATTCCGGGGCGGTGAACAGATGCCTCGGAACTTTTTCCATGGCCGCAAGCACCCTTTCATCCTTTATCCCCCGGGCGGCGAGCTGGCCGGCGACCATCCGGCGCCGGAGCGCCGTGAATTTATCAGGCCCCGTCCCCATTCCACCTCTTTCGAAGCCAGTCTATGGCGGCGCCGTTGGTGAGATCGAGGTGTATCGGCGTTATCGACACGTAGCCCTCCATCACAGCCTCCATATCCATATCGTCTCCGCGCTCCCAGAGCGGATTTCCGCCGCCGATCCAGTAATGCACTTCGCCCCAGGGGGAGCTTGCCTCGTGTATGGCCCCCTGGTAAACCCGCTTGGACTGCCTGGTAAACCTGACCCCCTTTATACCCTCCTTCCCGGCATTGGGTATGTTTACGTTAAGAAGGGTATCGTAGGGCAGTCCGTTTTCAAGCACGAACCGGGCCGTCCGCCGGGCAAACCGCGCGGCCGTTCCGTAGTCCGGCTTCGGCCCCCGGGGGCCGTCTGCCAGGAGGGAAAAGGCCAGGGACTCTATCCCCATTATCGTCCCCTCGATGGCGGCCGAGACGGTCCCGGAGTAGGTGATGTCGTCCCCCAGGTTGCCCCCCCTGTTGATGCCCGACACTATGAGGTCCGGCCTTGAGGGAAGGAGTTTGCCTATACCCAGGGCCACGCAATCCGTCGGCGTGCCGTTTACGCTCCACGCCCTCCTCCCGAGCCTTTCCACCTTCAGGGGCCTGTGCATCGTAAGCGCGTGGCCCACCGCCGAGCGTTCCCTGTCCGGCGCCACCATATAGGCATCTCCAACGGCCTGCATCGCTTTGAAGAGGGCCTTGATCCCCGGCGAACGGACCCCGTCATCGTTTGTGACCAGTATTATTTTTCCCATGCCTGATAGCTTATTTTAACACCGCTTGCCCTCCGGCTCTTTTTTCATGCAAAATAGCTGGAAGCAACAGGACCTGTTTAAAATTGCTTCTTAAGCGGAGGGCCCTTTAATTTCGCCATGGGGTTGACATACAAAAAAGCGGGCGTGGACATAGGAGAGGCCG
>JAJYGJ010000115.1 GCA_021790695.1 Nitrospirota bacterium
GCTTTCGCTTTTATTCACATCTTTGCTCCTGTTTTTATTTTTATCCGGCGTGGCGGCGGCCGCCAGGCAGTTCACGGTGATGGGGACGGTCAAGAGCGTGGACCTTGGCGCGGGCATCCTCGTCGTTACAAGCGATACGGGCGGGGACGTGCGTGTCACGGCCGGCAAGGACATGGTCGAGAGGATCAGGCATTACAGCACCGCGCCGGGTGACGACGTGACCGTCAGGTATGTCAGGCAGGGCGGGGTGAATGTAGCCACTTTTTTCCGCAAGATCATGGGCTGCGGCGTGCCTTAAGCGCGCCGCGGGCATGTCTTGGTATGGCGTCCCGGAAATAACCTTGAAAAAGCTGTCATGCCGGCCCCGTATCGCGGTCCGGCGTAAACTCCAGCCGGTATACAGCGGCTTTAAATGATCGAAAGGCAAAAGTCGCTGGATTCCGGCTTAAAAAACGCCGGAATGGCTCCAAAATATGCATTTTCCCGTTTTAACGGATAATACTGTCCGTGAGGGTGTTAAGAGGATTTAAGCAAAGAACTTTTGGGCGCCAGACTAGCGGAAAAGACGGTAATCCGCGTTCGGGAAGATATTGTCGATCTCTTCCAGGGCGGAGAGATATTCCTCGTTGACGGACTTTTTTTCTATCGAATCCGCGAGATACCGGAAACGGGCGACGTGGTCTTTTATGCGGCGCACGGCGTATCCCTCCGAAGTCGCGTTATGGATGATGAACGGCCAGTCCGAACTCTGGGCGAGGAGAAGCTCCCGCAGGCACTGATTGAGGGCCCTCACGGTCGCGTACGGGACCCTCCCGATGCCATATCTGCCCGCAAGGGACTCCATCCGGCGGCAGCACTCATAGAGTTGGGGATATATCCAGTCCGTCTTGCCGTTCAGCCAGGCCTCGAAATATCCCTTGTACCCCCAGGAGGAACCGCACGGGACGCCCACTTGCTGGACCGGATGGCGGTCAAGGTATTCCGAGAGGGTCACGAGTTCAAGCGTGTCCTGATCGAAGGCGGCCTTCCGTATGACGAAATCGAGCCACTGCGGCCCCTCGAACCACCAGTGGCCGAAGAGTTCCGCGTCGAAGGGGGCAACGACAACCGGCGCCGTCTCCATCACCGAGCTCAGATACTCGATATGCCCGATCCTCCTGCGCAGAAAATCCCCGGCGTGCTCGGCCGCTTTCTGCTTGGCCCGGTCCGGGTGATAAAGGTCCTTCCACTGGGCGGGCCCGGTGATGCGGTGGTATTTTATGCCTGTGTCGGCGCGCACATGGCCGGCGACGTAGGGCCGGATGTAGTCCCAGTCAAGGTCGTAGCCGATATCGCGGTAAAATTCCCGGTAGACGGGATCGCCCGGGAAGCCCTCGCGCGCGGACCATACCTGTTTCGTGCTCCCGCGGTCCCGGCCGAAGGCCGCCACCCCGGAGGGCGTATATAGCGGCGCGTAGACCCCGTAAAAAGGGGTTGTCCCGGCGTGTTCTATCCCGTGGGACTCGAGGACGAAATGCCGTATCCCCCGTTCAAGCAGCGTCTCTTCGAGGCCGCGGAAGTACCCGCACTCGGGCAGCCATATGCCACGGGCGGGGAAGCCGAAGACGTGCCTGAAGTAATCAAGCCCGGTGGCGAGCTGGGCCTTTACGGCCTTGGGATGGGGCGAAAGGAGCGGCAGAATCCCGTGGGTGGCGGAGGTCGTAATAAGCTCGATTGCGCCCTGCTCGTGGAACTTCCTGAAGGCCAGCGAGAGCCTGCCGCCGTACCCGGCAAAGACCCGTTCGGCCTCGGCGAAGAGGCTTTGGTACATGCCGGCCAGGTAGTTCAGGTGCGGGTCGTGCCGCGTCCTGTCCACTTCCTTGCCGCTCAGTTCCATGAGTTTTGCAAGGTGCTCCGCGTACCTTTCCTGAAGAAGCCGGTCCTCCATCATCGCCAGGAGACTGGGCGAGATGGAAACGGTGAGCCTGAAGCGTATGTTTTCGCTTGTCAGCCTGTCGAGGAATTTTATGAGAGGCAGATAGGTTTCGGTGACGGCCTCGAAAAACCAGCGCTCCTCGAGGAAGCTTGAGTGCTCCGGATGCCTCACATACGGCAGGTGGGCATGAAGCACGAAGGCCAGATACCCCTTAGGCATCCCCGGGCGCCATTCGCTCCGACATGAGGAGCATTTCGTAATGCATGTAATGCCGGAGTGCGGCGATTTCCACGGTGAGCGCCTCGCCCGCCCTCTTCCTGGCCGCGAACCGGATCATGCCGCCCTGAAGGGGATTGTGGAGCATCTCCTGTATGCCCCAGACGATCGATCCCGGGTTATCGAAAGTCACGAGCCCGTTTTCCCCGTGGACGACGCAGTTGATGCCCGCCTGGCGCGTGGTGAGGACCGGGCGGCCCCGCTCAATGGCGGCCCGGGCAAGACCCTCGTCCTGTCCGGTGCGCGACGGGATGACGACAAAATCCGAGGCCCCGAGAACGGCGTCAAACGTCTCCCTGGGTACGTCGCCCAGGAAACGGCACCTGTGGCCGATGCCTTCGTTGAAGACGCGCCTCTCCAGTTCCTGCCGGAGCGGCCCCTCGCCCGCGAATATGAACTGCGCGGTCTGGTGGCCGCGGCAGACTGTGGGCAGCGCGTCCACCAGGATGTCGGCGCCGGAGGCGTGGCAGATTTCGCCGGCAAAAAGCGCGGTCGGCGCCTCCCTGTTCAGTCCGAACCATCCCCTTGCGCCGGCGGCGGAATCCCGAGGCGCATCGGGGGCCTTCTCATCGAGCACGTCGGGGACGACAACGACCTTTTCGGGAGGGGCCCCATAAGTGTCGATCACCTGCTGCCGCGTCGATGGGCGCGGCACGATCACGAGGTCCGCGGCCGAGACGGCCTCTTTTTCCCTCCGGAGGATGGAAAGGGAAAGGCCGCTCATCTCATTGCCCGCCAGCCGCTCCGGTTCGGTCGAATGCAGCGTGAGCACCATCGGCAGGCCCAACTCCTCTTTAAAGGCAAGCCCAATAGTGGCTGAGTACCAGTCATGACAGTGAACGATATGAAAAGGCCTCTGCCCGTGCGCGTCCCGGACCTCCGCCAGGACACTTGCCGAAAGCTCATCCGCGGCGTCGAGCAGGGAGCCGTCCGAAAGGCCGTCTTCCACCCTCAAGGGTGAACTGAAGAGCCGGACGCGGGCGAACTTCTCTGTCTTCATCGAGAGGTCCGCGATAAAATGCCCGAGAGGGCCCCCGAAGCCCGATGCGGGGACGATTTCGAGAAACACCGCCGCAACCGAGAAGGCCCCTGCTCCCATGCGGCCCGCAAGCTGGTGATTCATGCTCTCGTATACGGGGGCATGGAATATATTTTCAACCGGAAAGACGCTGCCAGGCGAGCTTCCGACAAAGAGGCCTGCTGTCTGGTAGTTGCCGGAAGGTCTGTCGCGGTCAAAAAATGCGGTGTTTGAGCGGCTGAGGGGATAAAACATCCCCTGATTGTTTCGAAGCCCGATCTCGGCAAGGTAATTTCTCGCTTGACGGCCGACCGAGAAATAGCAGTTGCCCGAGGTCTTGCCCGCGCCCAGATCAAAAAACATATGGGCGTTCGTTCCGTCGAAGATAATGTCCGTTACATCATAGACGCGCGCGATCAGGGGGGCGCCCGCAAACGCTCCCCCCTGCGCCGACCTTGCGTCCGCAGCCGATTGTTCACTTACGTGCCAGGCCACATGGCCCATGCCGGGACTCACCATCAGAAGGGCGATGGCATCACCCCGAGGGGGCATGGGGTATCCTTGCCCGATGTCCCAGATGACCTCCCTCAGCCGCTCCCGGGAGAAAGTCTTTCTCATGGCTTGTTCATTCCCTTCGCCTGATGGCTATAGGCCCCCGCGGGATATCCCTATCGGTCCCCGGGGAGGCCAGCCGCAAGGCTTCATACTAATAAGTCTATCAGCATTGCGGGGCCGATTCCATCCCTCCGGCCTTCTCGAAGCCGCTGGTGGCCACTGGTGGCCACTGGTGCCCTGGCCACTGGCGGCCTAGTCGGTCAACCCGGCGACAGTTGCCGCATCGAGCCGTCTTACGACGGCCCCCACCAGGTTAACGGCATGGCCGTAGTCTTCCCGGTGGATGACGCCCGCGTGGCTGTGTATATGCCTTGCCGGCACGCCTATGACCAGGCTGGGGACCCCGCGCCTGTGCAGGTGTATTGCGCCGGAATCCGTCCCGCCCTTGTCCATGACGTCCAGTTGATACGGGATTTTCAATTCCTCCGCCGTGTCGATGAAAAGGTCGCGGAGTTTCAGGTTCGGGATCATGGAGCCGTCCTTTATCAGGATGACAGGCCCTTTGCCCAGCCTTGCCTGCGCCTGCTCTTTTTTTATACCCGGCACGTCGCCCGCCACCGCGATCTCCATCGTGAGCCCGACATCGGGCTCCACGACCCATGAACTGGTGCGCGCCCCCCTCAAGCCCACTTCCTCCTGCACGGTGCCCGCGGCGTACACCGTATTGGGATGCCGCCCGTCGGCCAGTCCCTTTATCACGTCTATCATCAGGGCGCAGCCGACCCGGTCGTCAAAGGCCTTGCCCATGAAGGTCTTGCCGGTGCCCAATACGGTGAAAGGGCAGATGGGGATAACCGGGTCTCCCGGACGGATGCCGAGGGATTTTGCCTCTTCAGCCGAGGTGGCGCCGATATCTATATACATGTCTTTTGGCTCCTGGATCTTTTTCCTTTCCTCCTCCTCAAGGATGTGGGGCGGCTTGGAACCGATGAGCCCCGTAAAATCCCCCGTGCGGGCCTTGATGAGCACGCGCTGGGCAAGTATCACATGCCCCCACCACCCGCCGACCGGGCTGAACCGCAGGAATCCCTCGTCTGTTATTAGTTTGACGATGAACCCCACTTCGTCCATGTGCCCGGCAAGCATGATCCTCGGGGATTCGGACTCCCCTTTCCTGCTGCAGACTATGCTGCCCAGGCCGTCCAGCTCCGTCTTCGTAATGCCGGCCAGATTCCTTCGGATGATCTCCCGCACTTCCCGTTCATAGCCCGATATCCCGGATGCCTCCGTAAGCTCCCGGATAAGTTCAAGGGATGAATCCTCCATAATGTGTGTCCCCCCGTGAGACCCCAAGATTTTTTGCGGATAAGGCCAGAGTAATTATAGCTATTTTCAGGATCGTCCGCCACGCCCGCCCCCCTGCTTTTTCCCGGGCAGGCCCGGAAACGCATATCCGTCTTCGTCTTTTCATGCCGCGGGCCGCAATGCATGCTACAATGGGAATCACAAGCCGGGTTTACGCTGGCGTCCAGACGCTGGCGTCCAGACGCGGGGCAACGCCCCATGAAGACGAAATATATAGACGAAATAAGAAGGCGAAATGATGAAACGGTTGATGGAGTTTCAGGTCCGGAAATCCCCGCGGTTTTGTTTTTGTTTTTGTCCGCGGGCTGCGGTCCTTGACTGATGCTTGCCGGCTACAGGATAACGCGGCCGGAGGAGGCCGGGCGTTTCAGGGCCGACCTCGTCCAAATTTCCGTATATCGCGGGATGAAGGGCAATTTGGGCCGCGTCGAGGCATGTGCGCGCGCATGCAGGGAGATAGGCCGCCCCTACGTCATTCATCCCGTGAATTATTCCCTTCTGGACGAGGACCCGCGAACGCTTTCGGAGCTGAAGGCCATGGCGGAGTGGTCCGACCTGGGCTTCATACTCCACGATGAGGTCTCACCTGGCGGCGGAAGGGTCATGGGCGGGCCGGCTGAAAGGCTCCGGAGAAATATCGGGGAGATGGAAGCCCTTGCCCCGGTATCTTTTGAAGACGCAGTAAACGTCACGGACGTCCTTTGGTTCTGGGGGATTTTCGCCCGTTCCGTCACGCTGGATATCGGACACCTCGAGGCGGCCGGGATCGATGCCCTGGAGTTCGTGAAGGCCCTTGATCCCGGCACCGCCGGAAAGATCGATTTCGTCCACATGCACAGGAAGCACCTTCTCCGTGGCGGCCTTGTGGACCACTGGCCGCTTGTGCCGGGCTGCCGGGAACTGGCGGCCTTGGGGGAACTGCTTAAATCGAGGCCCGACGTCCGGGCGATACTGGAGCTTAACGAGGATGAGACGGAAAACAACCTGAGGCTTCTTTACGCACTCGATGAGGAATCCCGGGCCCTTCGGGCATCCAGGCTGAAAGGCCCAGCGCCGAAATAGGCGATCATGAGGGCCGCCCCGAGCATGGAGGTGTTTTTCAGGAAATTTATCTCCTGCATAACCCGC
>JAJYGJ010000203.1 GCA_021790695.1 Nitrospirota bacterium
ACTGTTCTAACCAGTTTAGATGACAAAGACTTGCAGGATTTGGGCTTTCCCCCCCAAGTGAATGTTGAGCAGTTAGTCCTATCACGCGCACGCAGAGCCTTGCGAATTGGCTGCGATGGAATAATATCCTCTGGTATAGAAGCTCCGAAACTCAGGGATGAATTAGGAGAGCAGTTCCTTATAGTAAGCCCTGGGATCAGACCCGTGTCCAATAAAGAAGTACCATATAAAGACGATCAGAAGAGGACTGTGGATGTAAAGACTGCGTTTCTAAACGGGGCGGATTACATAGTAGTCGGCAGAGATATTAAAACAGCGCCAGACCCCAAAGAGATGGCCAAGGCCATCCAACGGGAGATATCTTCTCTCTTCCCCGGCTGATCGCACCTCACTTCTTTCCCGGCGTCAGGCCCTCCCGGGTGATCACTTCCACTTCGAGGGCGCCTTTCTTAAGCTCTTCGTTCTGCTCGCCGTCGCGCAGAAGAAGCAGGGACTGGAATTCCCCCACATGCGTCTTTTCCTCCCCGGCGACGTCGAGCATTACTTTGCGGATGGCCTCGTCTTTAGTAAGCGCGGCGATCTGTTCGTACAGGCTTATCGCGTCAAGCTCCGCCATGATGGAGATCCTTAAAAACTCCCTGTCGGCATTTTTAGCGTCTTTTATGATTTCCGCTATATCCCGGAGTTGCGCGCTGAACATTTTTGTCCACCCCTTTTCTTTTTCTCAAAATCAATTCTTGTACAAGCTGCCACCTCTGTCAAGAGGGAAAAGGGGGGAAGACGACCAAACATGGCGTTTGGGTCACGCCCGGAACCGCCAAAGGGGTCCCCAAAAAGCCCCACAGGCCTTTTGGGGTGGGGCGACCAAACGAAAGGGCCGGGCAGATACCGGGCCCCATACCGCAAAGCAGCGCGGGTGGGTTAAGATATTAATCGAATGAACATCCTCATAATCAATTCCTCGAAGACCGCGTTCGGCGGCCTCGAAAACCAGACCCTGCACCTGGCGCGGGCGCTCTCCGGGCGGGGGCACGCCGTCCTTTTGGGATGCGCGGGGGGCAGTCCCGTTTACAAAAAGGCGCTCGAATCCGGCGTGCCGGTCGAAGAGATCGCCTTTACGAACGCGGGAGACCCGGTTGCCGTCTTCAGGTTATTAAGGGCGATCCACAGGCACAAGCCGGAGGTTGTCGTGGCCACGATGGGCAAGGAATACTGGCCCGTGACGATTGCGGCGAAGATGACGGGCCGGAAGGCCGTCCTGATAAGGCACATGGCGGACCCGCTTAAAAAACTGACCCGCCGGCTCGTACGGGCCGCCGTGGACAACGTGATCGCCGTAAGCGGTTTCGTGAGGCAGGGCCTGATTGAGGCCGGCCTGCCCGATGAGAAGATTTCGGTCGTCCATAACGGCATCGAAACCGGCAGGTTCGCCCCCAGGCCGGGCCTTCGGCCCGCAGTCCGGGCGGAGTTTCATTTTTCGGACGGGGACCTGGTTATAGGGGCGGCGGGCGCGCTCAATGCCGGCAAGGGACTTTTCGTATTGCTGGAGGCCGCAAGCCTGTTTCAGAAGGAGTTCAGGTCGCCGAAGAAGGTAAAAGTGCTCCTGGCGGGCGAGGGCGAGGGACGCCCGGAGCTGGGAAAAAAGGCGGCGGAACTCGGGGTCGAGGCGGTCTTCGCCGGCAGGAGGCTGGACATGGACCGCGTCTACCAGGCCATGGACATATTCGTTTTCCCCTCCGTATGCCGGGAGTCTTTCGGGATGGTGGTGATAGAGGCGATGGCGGCCGGCCTGCCGGTCATCGCAAGCTCGGTCGGCGGCGTGCCCGAGATAGTGAAAGACGGGGAAAACGGCATCCTAGTTGCGCCCGGCGATCCCCGCGCCCTCGCCCGAGCAATGGAACTTGCAGCCGCCTCCGAAGGGGAAATCTCCAAAAGGATTGCAGCCGGCGCGCGCGAATCCGTGGAAGCCGTGTTCTCCTCCCGGGCGATGGCCGCCCGGTTCGAGGCGGTGTTGAAGGCGATTATGCCTTAAGAACCTGTCTCAAAATTGATCGGGTTCTAAGCTGAAATCTCCCTTTCGTAAACCCTGTATCTCTTATATATGTGCCCGCCGATCATCTCCGAGATGTGCATGATGGGCAGGTTGTCCTCGAGAATCCATGAAAATTCTATCCGCTTGTACTTGTCTCCGGACTTCTTTATGCCTTCGAACCCCTGTCTTATCATCAGGGCCTCGACCCCCCGGCCCCTCCATTCCTTTTTTACCCCAAGGAGCATGAGCCTCAAGGCGTCTATCCGCCGGAAACGATAGAGGGCCTTCATTATCCCGAGCGGGGTCATCCTGCCCCGGAGGACCCTCAGGACCTGGTTTACGTCGGGCACGATGCCCAGAAACCCCACGGGTCCTTCCCCCGCCTCGGCTATTATCGTAAGCTCGGGCAGCAGCACGCCCTTCAATTGTTCCGCCATGACGTCCACCTCGTCCGGGGTGATGGGGATGAACCCCCAGTTGTCCTTCCATGAGGAATTGTAGACGTCCCGGAAAACCGACAGTTCCCTGTTAAGTTTTTTCATATCCGCAAGGCGGACGCCGACCCCTTTTTTCTCCGCCAGGGCGGCGACGCGCCGGACTTTTTCCGGCAGGGGCAGCGCCATGTCCCTGATGTACGCCAGCAGGTCCTTCGCCTTCTTCATCCCGCAGGCCGCCATGAGATCGTTGTACCAGGGCGGATTGTAAGGGGTCATGATCATGGGAGGATCGCTGAACCCCTCGGTCTGAAAGGCAAACTCATCGTTGGTGGAAAAGCTCATGGGACCGCGCATCGTCGTCAGCCGCGCCTCTTTAAGCTCCGCCTCCACCCGGTCCAGAAGCGCCCCCGCCACGGAGGCGTCGTTTACGGATTCGTAAAAGCCGAAAAAGCCGGCCCCGTCCCCGTGACAGGCCAGATGCCTCTCGTCAATGACGGATGCGATGCGTCCCGATATCCTTCCGTCTTTTTCAAGCAGGAACAGCTTCACCCGGGCGTCCTTGTAGAACGGGTTTTTGGCCGGGTTGAAGTGCTTTTTCTGTTCGGTTATGGGCAGGGGGGAGTACATAGGGTCCGCCTTGTAAAGCGAAAACGGAAATTTTATGAATTCAAGGAGGTCTTTTTTTGTCTTTACCTCGGTTATCCTCATTGGAGATTACGGAATAAGGCCCATTGTCTTTCCCACTTTTTCAAATGCCGAAAGGACTATATCCAGGTGATCGTCGGTATGCGTGGCCATGTAGCTTGTCCTTATGATCGCCTTGCCGTTGGGCACGGCCGGGCTGACGGCGACGTTGGCGAAAACCCCCTCCTCCTGGAGCATGAGGATCATCTTGAAGGCCGTCTCGTTGTCGCCGACGACGACGGGGATGATCGGCGTTTCGGTCGGGCCGGTCTCGTATCCCATGCCCCTCAGACCCTCCCTCATCCTGCGCGTGTTCTTCCAGAGCTGCTCTATCCTCTCGGGCTCGTCTTCGATAATGTCCAGCGCCGCGCTCACGGCGGCGACGGACGCGGGCGGCGGGCTCGCGCTGAATATCAGGGAACGGGCGAAGTGCTTTATGTAATGGACCACGTCCGCGCTGCCCGACACGAAACCCCCTATCGAGGCCAGCGATTTGGAATATGTGCCCATTATGAGGTCAACCTCGTCTTCGAGCCCGAAGTGCTCGCATGTGCCACGTCCGGTCTTGCCAAGCACCCCTATGCCGTGGGCGTCGTCCACCATCACACGGCAGCCGCACCTGTGGGCTATTTCCACCACGCGGGGCAGCTTTGCGATATCCCCCTCCATGCTGAATACGCCGTCGACCACGACCAGGGCCGCGGCCTCCCCCGACGCGGAAAGCACGCGCTCCAAGTCTTCCATGTCGTTATGGCGGAATTTCTTAACCTCGGCGTATGAGAGCCGGCAGCCGTCTATGATGCTTGCGTGGTCCATCTTATCTATGATGACAAGGTCGTCCTTGGCGCAGAGGGCTGAGATCACCCCCAGGTTTACCTGGAAGCCCGTGGAAAACACGAGCGCGGCCTCCTTGCGCATGAACCGGGCCAGCTTCTCCTCGAGCGCCACGTGGATGTCGAGCGTGCCGTTCAGGAAGCGCGAACCCGCGCACCCGGAACCGTACTTCCTTATGGCCGCGATGGCGGCCTCCTTGACCTTGGGGTGGCTCGTGAGCCCGAGATAGTTGTTCGAGCCGACCATGATCATCTTCTTGCCGTTTAAATAGACAACGGGGTCCTGGGCGCTCTCTATGGTCCTGAAATAAGGATAGAGGCCAGCGTGCATAAGCTCTCTGGCCTTGGTGAACTTCCTGCATTTTTCGAACAAGTCCTGATGTCTTACAACCATTGATGAATCCTGTACCAGTTTACCGTCCACTTTGCCCCTTCCTTTAAGGTGATTTTAGGCAAAAAGCCGATTTCCCTCACGGCCCTGCCCGGATCACAACACCAATTCGGAAATCCCATCTCCCTCAACTTATCCCGGTTTATTATACCTGAATCCTTTCCGGCAAGGGCCGAAAAAGCGGCCGCCGCGGAAAGCAAAAACCGGGGCAGGGGCAGCTTCAGGGGGCCGCGTTTTTTCCCCGGTCCGCCTTTTTCGGAAAGGGCCCCCGCGATGGCCTCGGCAATCTCTCTATTCGTATAGATGTTTCCGTCGGAGAGGAAAAAGACCTTGCCCTGTGCGGCCGGCGCGGCCTCGGCCGCCTTGATTATCCCCTCCACCAGGTCTTCCACGTACAAAAGGCTGTAGCGGCCCGCCCCCCAGTAAGGAAAGATGCCTTTTTTGATCGCCTTGAAAAACAGGTACAAATCCCTGTCTCCGGGCCCGTAAACCGCGGTAGGGCGCAATACCACCACGGGAATACGGCCCCCCGCGTCCAGGACGGCCTTTTCCCCCATGAGCTTGCTCCGGCCGTAATGAGAGACTGGATGGGGCTCTTTTTCCTCGGTGAGAAGCCCTCCGTTAAAAGACGGGCCAGCGGCGGCATGAGAGCTCAAGTAAACGAATTTCTTCACCCCGGGGTTTTCTTTCAGGACCGCCCCGACAAGGTTTTCCGTGCCGCGGGCGTTCACGTCATAAAATTGCCGGCTCTTTCCGGTTTTTGTAAGCCCGGCCAGATGAAAGACATAGTCCATGCCGCGGACAGCCCTGCCCAAAGACTTTGAGTCGGAGAGGTCGCCCGGAAAAAACTCCACATCCAGGCCATCCAGTTTTTCGAGTGCGGATGCCCCCCTGACAAGACAGCGCACCTTGTAGCCTCTTTCAAGGAGCTTGGGCACCAGATGGCCTCCGATAAAACCGGTCGCTCCCGTAACCAAGGCGCTCATAGTTAGATATTTTGAAGAATTCCCGCAAAAGAGTCAACTTTGAGCGGTTTCAGGCAGTGGGTCAAATGCCGCCTTCGAGCCGCCTGATGCGGTCCTCGATGGGGGGATGGGTGCTGAAGAGCCTCATGAGGAATTTGCCGCTCAGGGGGTTGACGATGAACATGTGCGCGGTGGAGGGGTTTGCCCCCTGCATCGGGATTTGCCTGGAGGCGTAATCGAGCTTCCTCAGGGCATTCGAAAGATATCTCGGATTGCCGGCAAGCGCGGCCCCGCTTTCGTCAGCGGAATACTCCCTTGCCCTCGATATGGCCATCTGGATGATCATGGCGATCACGGGCGCGATGAACATCATGAGAATCGCGCCAAGGGGGTTTTCATCCCTGTCGCTTCGCCCGCCGCCGAAGATGAGCGCCCACTGCCCCATCTGGGCCAGATAGCTTATGGCCGCCGCCACGGTCGCCGCAACAGAGCTTATGAGAATGTCCCTGTGCTTGACGTGTGACAGCTCGTGCCCGATCACCCCCGTAAGCTCCTCCGGAGAAAGCAGTCTCAAAATGCCCTCCGTGGCGGCCACCGCCGCATGTTTGGGATTTCTGCCGGTGGCGAAGGCGTTTGGCTGCTCCTGGGGAAGGATGTAGACCTTCGGCATCGGAAGCCCGGCCTTGCTGGAAAGCCTCCGCACGATGCCATAAAGCTCCGGCGCGGCGGACTCATCCACCTGCTGCGCCCTGTACATCCTCAGCACCAGCTTGTCTGAAAACCAGTAGGCGAACGCGTTCATGGCCAGGGCGAAGACCAGGGCGATGGTCATTCCCTGCTGGCCCCCTATCAGGCGTCCCACCACGAGAAAAAACAGGCT
>JAJYGJ010000126.1 GCA_021790695.1 Nitrospirota bacterium
GGCCACGCGCTGCCTGTAATTTTCGATATGCCCGTAAAGCATTGTGGCGTTCGTCCTTATGCCGGCATGATGGGCCGTCCTCATGACCTTGAGCCAGTCCCGGCCGCTAAGTTTTTCCGGGCAGAGCGCGCCGCGGACCGCGGCATCGAAGATTTCCGCGCCTCCGCCGGGCATGACATCGAGCCCGCTTTCCCTGAGTCTTCCGAAGACTTCCTCGAGAGGAAGCCCGCTTATCCGCCGCATATGGTCCACCTCGACCGCCGTAAACGCCTTTATGCCCGTCCGCGGGAAGTTTCGCTTTATGGCCCCCAGCATCTCCGTATAACGGTCGAAGCCCCAGTCCGGATGGAGGCCGCCAACGATGTGCACTTCATCGAAAAGACGTACTTTTCTGAGATGCGAGATAATTTGGCTGATTGTCATCTCGTAGGCCCCCGGTTCGCCCCTTGAGCGGCTGAAGGCGCAAAACCTGCACCGGTTTATGCAGATATTCGTAGGATTGACGTGGACGTTTCTTATGTAATAGACCTTGTTGCCGTTTTTCCTTTTTGCCGCAAGGCCGGCAAGCTCGCCCAGTGTGAAGATGTCATCCGATTCGAAGAGTCTCAGGGCCTGGGCGGGGGTAATCCTTCCGCCGGAGGCTATCTTACGGGCCATTGCACGCATCGTAGATTATAAAACAAACGGCGGAAAGAGACCATGCATAGGCGAAGTTCATCAAACTGAGTCATTACGATAAAGATTCGGGAAAGAAGGGATTTTAATTTACGGCCCTTACTCCGGCTCGATAAAGCATTGCGGGTCTTCGGAGAGAAAATCGCCCCTGCCCCCATTTGACGCCGCGGAGTACGCATAGGCGATTGCGCGGCAGCCCCGGCAGTCAGCCCACCTCCGGCATGCCCCGCATCTGCCGCTGTAGCGGCCCTTGTCGCGCAGGGCCTGGAGCACCGTGGAGGTGGCCCACACCTCTCTTATGGAATCCGCCAGCACGTTTCCCAGGGGCAGAGGGAGCCTCCTGCATGGCGTCATGGTGCCGTCTGAAAGGATCGTGAAGCCGGATATCCCGGCCGCGCATCCGCCGGCGGCCGTGCAGCCGCCAGTGGCCGAGCCACCAGTGGCCAAGCCACCAGTGGCGTTGCCACCAGCCTCGTGATGGCTCAATTTCATCTGTGAGGGCAATTTCATCTGTGAGGCCAGGGGGTCTCCGGTCACTATTTCCAGCCCATTCCCGCCAAGCCCCTCCGCATTCAGCGAGAGAAGGCCGTCGTAGACGCCCTTTACCTGCCTGGCGGACAGCATCTCACGGATGAGTCCGAAACCGCGCCCGTAGGGGACGAGCCTTGAAAACCCGAGTCTCTGCACCCCCATATTGAGCGCAAGGGCCACCATCTCGGACATCCGCCCGGCATTGAGGCCGGAGAGGGTGGCGTTAAGCGTGACAGTCAGCCCCGCGCCCAAAAGGTTTTTCACCCCCCACATGGCCTGGCTGAAGCTGCCCATGCCCCTGATGGAATCATGTACCTCCTCGGGTCCCTCGATGCTTACCTGCACGCCCCGGACGCCGGCGTCGCGGAGCGCGCGGGCCCTTTGCCTGGTAATGATCGTCCCGTTTGTAAGGAGGAAGACCTCAAATCCCCGCCGCCCGGCCTCGGCGATGATGTCGAAAAGGTCCGCCCTCAGGAGCGGCTCGCCGCCGGTTAAATTGAAACTGGGCGAAAAATCCATACGGTAATTTCTCGCCCAGTCGCCAAGGGCATCCGAAATCTCGGTCATGACCCGCCCGATCTCCGCAAGGGAAAGGTCTGGCCCGGCCGGCGCATCATCCCGGACGGCCTGGTAGCAGTGCCGGCACCTCAGGTTGCACCTTTCCGTCAGATGCCACTGGATAAAAAAATCGTATCTGGTCGCCTGACCGGCGACCTCGAGCTTTTCTAGCTCTTTCAACTGCTTCACTTCCGGCATATCTTCACGGGATTTTCCGCAAGCTGCTTTTTCAGGTTGCCCCAGAAGATCGCCTCTTTTTCCAGCGCCTTTCTATCAAGCTTTTTCTTCACCCATGTTCACCTCCTTTCCCATTGGTTTGTTAAATGTTATCAGGCACATCCGATATGTCAAGCCCGTGGGGACTTTCGGCAGTGGTACAGTCCGGTTAATCCACGGGCAGATGTTATTCCGGGCGTTTGTATCTGCCCGCTCTTATGTAATAAGGGAGAGCCCATGCCTGCCTGCTCTTATGAAGGAGGGAAAAGGCCGGCGGGCGAGAGACGGCGCGTCTGAAAAAACCGGGGTGATCGCTCTTCAAAACGGATAAACGCAGCTTTCGAGTTACGCCCGGAACCCCGCCAAGGCGGGAAACGAATGGGGCGGGCAGGTAAATGGGCTCCGGGGACAAGCGGATATACCCATCCAAAGGAGGGGCGTTTGCAATAGGTTACAGGGGCAGAAGGCGTAGGCGGGCGAAAATTTTGAGACAGGTTCTAAAAATATTTCGATCCGCCCTTTATCGCGGCCCTGGTGATGATATAGGAGCCGTTTTCGCTCCGGCCAGGAAGCGCGATGGGATGGCAACTGCCTATGCCCGTCTTCAATTCATCGATCGTGTAGCTCACATTGCATGCCCTGCACACGATCTTTCCGTCTTCCACCCGGTAACCCAGCTTTCTTGGATAACACATGGCGCAGGCGTCGAAATAAGACTGGACATCGCCGCCCGTCCGGACCAGGAAAAAGTCTATCTTCTTGCCGCCCATGGCGAAGCTGTAAAATTCGGGCGTCCCTTCCCGGAGCGTCCTTATGTTTATCGCGATGTCTCCGGCGCGGTTAAGCGGGGGATTTTTATAAACCGGCATCCTGTCGCAGGACGAGACTGCAAGTGCGATCATCATTGCGGAGGCAAGAACGCCGATCCTCGAAATTCGCGTCATACGGCTAATATTATAATTGAAACCGGATGTTGACGGGGAAAATGGATATCGGGTAGACTGTCATATGTTTCGCAAGACGGCCGGATTGATGGTTCTGTGCGTCATTGTCTTATCGGTAATCCCTCCGGTAAACCTTACCGTCGTCCATGCGGGCAAAGGCACGGTCCTCGTTGCGTTTGATGTGTGCCGCGCATCGAGCCCGTTTCAGCCCTCAAACGCCGGCAGGCCCTTCTATCCCGAGCAAATTTCGAGCGGTCTTGACGCCCCCGAATTCACGGGTTTTTATACGGCCTCGCAGCCTTTGTCCAAACCTCTTTTGCTGCCATCCAATAAAGAGAAACCACCCAGGGCGTAATTCCCGGGCCTGAAACCGCGGGCGGCCAAAACCGCAAGCCTTGCCTGTTGCGGAGGGCCAGGGCGGGGCGGCTTTGCTTTTTCCGCGCCGCCGTGAATCGGTTCCCACGGTCAGGACCCGCGGCTTGCCTCAGAGAAAACCATTTTCCAGGATATTTTATTTTTGTCCGGGGCGCAAGCCGCCTTTTGAGGACAGCCCGCGCAACGGCGGCATTGCCTCGGGGCGGAGAAGTCCTGAAAAGGCGCTGCGTTATATTCCTTGCGGGCCCGCCGCGGGGAAAATCAATGAAGAGGGATACGGGTCTTATGATCGCAGCCGGCAGTTGTGTTACCGGCAACTGAAAGGAATATTCGTCAATATGATGAAAAATATGATCGTTTTCATGTCGTTTATTATCATGATATTGCCGCATGGGTCCCTGTTCGCGGCCGTAGAGGGGCCGGATGCGGGCGGAAAAAGTCAGTCCCGGGCGGTCCTCAGGGAAATCGTCATTACAGCCCCGCCGATGCAAACCCCGCTTGAAACCATATTCAATCCGAAGGCCGCCGAGCAGCCGGTGCCAGCCGAGGACGGGGCCGCCTATCTGAAAAACATACCGGGCATGAGCGTCATACGGAAAGGCGGGACCGACGGCGACCCGGTGTTCCGCGGCATGGCGGGGTCCAGGCTCGGCATCCTGGTCGACGGACAGACCGTCCTCGGGGGCTGCGGCGCGCGCATGGATCCGCCTACCGCCTATATTTACCCCGAGGCCTACGACCGGGTAACTCTCGTGAAGGGACCGGAGACGGTAATTTACGGGCCGGGCATGTCCGCCGGGGTCGTTTTATTCGATCGCGTCAATAAGCGTTTCAAGAAACCTGGCATGAGGTTCTTTGGCAGTGTCATGGGAGGAAGCTTCGGCCGCAACGACGAGGTGCTGGACGTCACGGGAGGGACACCCCTTTTCTACATTCGCGGGACCGGTTTGTACTCTCATTCGGACGACTATCGCGACGGCGACGGCAACAAGGTGCATTCAAAATGGACCCGCTGGAACTCGGGAGGGACCGTCGGCTGGACTCCGGACAACGATACCCGCCTCGAATTTTCCACAACACAAAGCGACGGGAACGCCGCGTATGCCGACAGGGCGATGGACGGAGTCAAATTCGCACGTCAGGATTACAGGATCAGCTTTGAGAAAAAACATGTTTCGTCATGGATCGACAAGATGGAGGCGATGGTCTATTACAACCATATCGATCATGTAATGGATAACTTCAGCCTCCGGACGTTTGTGCCGACGATGCAGATGCCGCACCGCTCCGCGATCAATCCCGGCCGCGAGACAACCGGCGGCAGGCTTGCCTTCACCACGCATCCGTTTACGATGACCAAGCTCATATTCGGCATGGACGCCCTTACCGACGGCCACTCGCTTCGTTCCACGATGAACGAGGACGCGATGCCCTATGAATCGATGCCCCGCGCTGATGACGCGCGGTTCAACCAGGTGGGCCTGTTCGCACAGGGGACGCGGTATGTCGGCAGGGACGATCGCATCATAGCCGGGCTGCGCGGCGACTGGTGGACCGCGCAGGACAAGCGTCAAACTCTCAGCCTGTCCATGGGGATGAGTGTTCCCAATCCGACGGCAAACGCGAGAAGAGATGAGGCTTTGCCGAGCGGGTTCGTACGCTACGAGCACGATCTTGAGGCCGCCGGCGCAACGCTATATGCGGGTGTGGGCCATAGCGAGCGGTTTCCGGACTACTGGGAGCTGATCGGCAACGGCAACGAGGGCCCAACCGCCTCCGACCGGAGCGCTTTTGACACGACAAGGCCGGAAAAGACAACCCAGTTGGACGTGGGCGGCACTTTGAAGAAAGGGCGTTTGACCGGCTTTGTCTCCGGATTTGCCAATAAGATAAACGACTTTATCCTGATACAATCGGATGTTGTGCGCACTTCGCCGGCGCGCACCGTCGTCATTACTCGGAACATCGATGCCACTACATGGGGGGGAGAGGCTGGAAGCAAGTACTCGATGACGCCAAATCTCACGTTCGATGCGAGCATTGCCTATACGCATGGCGAAAACAATACCGAAGACCGGCCTCTCGCCCAGATTCCGCCTCTTGAGGGGAAGATAGGTGTTAACTGGCACGACAAGACATGGTCTTTCGGATCATTGCTTCGCCTTGTCGCATCCCAACACCGGTTTGCGCTGGATGAAGGCAACATCGCCGGCCAGGACATCGGCCCATCATCGGGCTTCGCGGTCCTTTCAGTCAACGGCGGATGGACCCCGGAAAAGGGGCTCATCGTCTCGGCGGGAATCGACAACCTCCTGGACAAGACGTATGCGGAATTTATCAGCCGGTCAGGGGCCATGGTGCCGGGTTTTGTCCAGACGGCCCGCGTGAACGAGCCCGGAAGGACCTTCTGGTCAAAGGTCAGCTATGAATTCTAGCCGCCCCGCGAAGGGATGATATGTCCCTCAGGGGCGATGAGTCATGGACGGTAAAGTAAGCATTCAGACGCAGGAGAGGCAATGAACGGCCTGAAGAGTGGCATGCAGATCTCGTTGACGGTCCATGCCTTTATCCTTGGGATAATTATCGTCGTGGGCGGCTCCCCGATTATGAGGGGCCGCCCGATGGTTGTCGATCTCACCATCGAGCCTCCGGCAGGCGCGGCGGCTCCGGCAAACGGGAAAAAGTCGTCGGGCGGACATCCGCCTGGAAGACGGACGGCTGAAGCTTCAATTGCCATGAGAAAACCGCCCGTTACCCGGAAAACCCGGATGGCGCATGAGCAACCGGAGCCCGGGCCGGTTCCACCCGTATCCGGTGAGCGGGCGCCGGTTTCCGGGCCTGTGGCGCCTTTGGAAAGCGCAGGGCTGAGCGCGCCTGCGGCAGTTGCGGCGCAGGGGGGCGTTCCCGGCCATTTGCAGCACGGGGCCTCTCCCGTGACCGCCGGGACAGGGCATACGCCCGGCGCGGGAAACCCCGCCGGTGCGGAAGAGGCCTATATCAGGGAAAATTTCGCATATATCCGGGACATCATAATGAAAAACCTGTCTTATCCCAGGATCGCGAGGGAAATGGGTTTGTCCGGCAGGGTAGTCGTATCTTTTATCGTCCGCAGGAACGGGGACGTTGAGGACATAAGGATATTGGAGGGCTCGGGGTGCGCTATCCTGGACAAACGCGCGGTGGAGACCATAAAAAAAGTCTGCCCTCTTCCGAGGCCGCCTGCGAAGGCGCAACTGAAGGTGCCCATAATATACCGCCTGGAGTAGGCGGCAGCGAAGGAGAGAAGGGGGGCCGGAAGCAATTTTAAAAGACAGGTTCTAAAGTATGTAGCGGCTTAAGTCCTCGTCCTCTACGATATCGGAGAGCTTTTCGTCCACGTAAGTCTTGTCTATGACGAGCGTGCCCTTTGCTTTTTCGGGCGCATCGAAGGAGATGTCCTCCAGGAGCTTTTCGAGGACCGTATGCAGACGCCTCGCCCCTATGTTTTCGGTCCTTTCGTTCACACTGGCCGCGATGCCCGCAATCTCGTCAACGGCATCCTCCCTGAATTCTATCTCTATGCTTTCCGTGGCAAGGAGGGCGGCGTACTGCTTTAAAAGGGCGTTGTACGGCTCCTTGAGTATCCTTATGAAATCCTCTTTTTCAAGGTGATCGAGTTCCACTCTTATGGGGAACCTGCCCTGAAGCTCCGGGATCAGGTCGGAAGGTTTCGCGGTGTGGAAGGCGCCCGCCGCGATGAAGAGCATGTGCTCCGTCTTTACCGGGCCGTACTTGGTGCTCACGGTCGAACCCTCGACAATGGGCAGGAGGTCCCTCTGGACCCCCTCGCGGGAGACGTCGGGCCCGTACCCCGCGCCCTTTACGGCTATCTTGTCTATCTCGTCGACAAAGATGATGCCGGACTGCTCGGCCCGCTCCACCGCTTCCCGGCTTACCTTGTCCATGTCGATGAGCTTGCCTGCCTCCTCGTCGGCAAGCATGACCAGCGCCTCCGTCACCTTGACCTTCCGTTTTTTCGTTTTTTCGGGCAGGAAGCTTCCCAGCATGTCCTTGAGGTTCACTTCCAGTTCCTCCAGGCCCACGTTGGAGACGATCCCGAAGGGCATCGTCTTTTCCTTCACTTCTATGTCCACGTATCTCTCGTTCAGCTTGCCTTCGCGGAGCTGGGCGCGGAGCTTGTCCTTGGTCTCGCGGTGCTTTTTTCTTTCCTCCTCGTTCACGGGCGCTCCACGCAGCCCCCTGGCCGTAGGCAGGAGTATATCGATGAGCCTGTCCTCGGCCAACTGGCGGGCGCGCTCCATCACCTTCTGCGTGTGCTCGGAGCGCACCATGTTCAGGGAGGTCTCGGTCAGGTCCCGGACCATCGATTCCACGTCGCGGCCCACGTAGCCGACTTCGGTGAATTTTGAGGCCTCCACTTTTATGAAAGGGGCGTTGACGAGCCTGGCCAGACGGCGGGCGATCTCGGTCTTGCCGACGCCCGTGGGCCCTATCATGATGATGTTCTTGGGCAGCACCTCGTCTTTCAGCTCCGGGGAGAGCCGCTGACGCCGCCACCTGTTTCTGAGCGCTATGGCAACCGCGCGCTTGGCCTTGTTCTGGCCGATTATGTATTTGCCGAGTTCCTCGACTATCGCCCTTGGCGTGAGGTCTTCCATATCTTTCAAAGTTCCTCGATCAGTATCTGGTCGTTGGTGTATATGCAGATGGAGGAGGCTATCTTCATCGACTTTTCGACTATCTGCCTTGCCTCGAGCTCCGTTTCCAGGAGGAGCGCCTCGGCCGCAGCCTTCGCATAGGTCCCTCCCGAACCGATGGCGGCTATCCCGCGCTCCGGCTCTATTACATCGCCCGTGCCGGAGAGTATGAACGTGTGCTCCGCGTCTGCGACTATGAGCAGGGCCTCCAGCCGCCTCAGCACGCGGTCAGTCCTCCAATCCTTGGCCAGATCGATGGCCGCCTTGACTATCTTGCCCCTCTGCGCCTGGACCTTCTCCTCGAATTTCTCGAACAGGGTGAGGGCGTCGGCCGTGGCGCCCGCAAAACCGGCCAGTATCCGGTCGTCGTAGAGTTTCCTTATCTTTTTGGCGTTGTGCTTCAGCACCGTGTCCCCAAGCGTGATCTGGCCGTCACAGCCGATGCACACCTTCGGACCCCGCCTGACACATATTACAGTCGTACCCTTGAACAAAACAGAATCTCCCCGAAATCCTTCCCGAAAATCCTGAAATTTAAGAGGCCTTAAGGGGCCAGGAATCCCTTCACGGTTGACGTAGATAATATATCATAACACGCGTCTTTATTTTAAGCCGGGAACCAGTCCCGCCGGGGACCAGTCCCATGGGACCGGGTCTGCGTCATTTGTGGGGCAACGCTGGTGTCCGCCTGCTTCTCGATGAAAGAAGCAAACGGACCAGTCCCATTTTGGTAATGGGTTAGTTCAAATCATCGTCGGTCAATTTCATCAAAGCGGGGGCGGCTTGCCTGGACGGGACTTTTTTTGGGCCTCCGCCGTGAAGCGGAGCGACCGCATCTCCGGCCGCCTGAAGCTTACCCGACCTCTCAAATACCTAAAAAAAACTTTAAAAAATAATCTCAAATTAAGAAGGAGCTTTATGGATTCCCTCATAACACCCGGAAAATCAAGAAGCAAATCCGTACAGGAGCAGTCGCGGCAAGGAATACCCCGATAATAATAATTTAACATAATATATATTATCAGACATTTTTAATTAACCGTGGTTGTTGAAAAAATGTTATTAACCCGATCGGCCCCGGCGATTGTCCCTTATCGCCTTTGCATTTGTCCGCGACTGGTCAGCTTTTGTGCAATGGGATTTTGATGCAGAATCAAAGGATTACGTATTAATTACGGGCTTTCCGACGGCAATTGCCTCTTTTTGTCCCACGATCTCCACATTTACAAGGTTCCCGGGGTGTATCCCCCCGGAAAACGAGTATTCATGCGGTATTAATACCTTCACGTAATTGCCGGCTACGCCCCTCAGGCCTGCCACCCCATCGACCTGGGCTGCGGCGTCGCCCTCAACCAGGACCTCCAATACTTCCCCCCTCAGGCTTTCAATAAAAGAGCGCCTCTTTTCGCCTGCCAGTTCCCGCAAAATAGCGGATCTCCTTTTCTTGACCAGGCCGTGAACCTTTCCGCAGAAACCGGCCGCCTCCGTACCCGGCCTCGGGGAATAGGCAAATACGTGCACATACGTAAAAGGCAACTGCCTAATGACCGAGACCGTGTTTTGAAATTCATCCTCGCCTTCGCCGGGAAACCCCACTATAACGTCCGTGCCGAGCCCCGGAAGTCTTAAATCCTTAACCACTTTCTCAACTTTTCGTATAAAAATGGCTGAATCATAACGTCTTTTCATTAATCTGAGGATCCGGTCATCCCCGCTTTGAAGCGGCAGGTGGAGGTGTCTCGCAAGCCGGTCCCCTTTAAGAAGCTCCAGGAGCCTGTCATCCACCTCGTTTATCTCGATGGAGCTGAGTCTGACCCTGGAGACATCGGTTTCGTTCAGTATCCTTTCCACCATGCGGGAGAGAGAGGGCCGATCCGGCCCCGGATGACCCGGCCCGCACCCGCCGATGTCCCTTCCATAAAGACCGAGATGAACGCCGGTGAGCACCACCTCCCTGTATCCTTCATCCACGGCGCGCCGGACCCCGGCGATAACTTCATCGGGAGCAACACTCCATGCCGGCCCGCGGGCCTTCCGGACAATGCAATAACTGCACGCGTAGTCGCACCCGTCTTGTATTTTTAGAAAATACCGGCTCCGGCCCTTACTGCTTCCTTTTTCACCATAATCTAATGTATAACTTGATGATTTACCTGATATCATCTCGATTATAGATTCTTTTTCTTTGTTGGATACGACACTGGCAACGCCCTTCATGTCTTCAACCGCCTGGGGATTCAGCTCCGCATAGCAACCCGTGACTATCACTCTGGCGCCGGTTTCAGCCGCCCTTCTGATAAGCTGTCTGGACTGGTATTCGCTTTTGGTGGTGACCGCGCAGGTATTGATTACGCAGATTTCCGGATTTTCATCGATGCCGACTATGGTTGCCCGCCGACCGGCCCCGAGGGCCGACGACAGTCCGGCAAGTTCCGACTGGTTTACCTTGCACCCGAGGCTAAGAAGTGCGACCCTCATTACAGCCGCCCTTCGAGCGAATGCCTCCTGGCCTTGATGATCTTCAGGGAGACGACAGAACCGGGGGTAATATCTGCCTCACGGAGGCCCGCCTCGTTGGCCCCTTCGCAGGCAGCGGTCCCGAAATTCACGATCTTGTTCGTCCGCGTCCTTCCGCTCAGTCTTTTGCCGCCGACCGATGCATCCGGGCCTTCGATCATGACCTCCTGGAGCGAACCCTCAAGGGCCTTGTTTTTCCTGAGCGTTATCTCGTCCTGTAGGGCAAGTAACTCACCCAGTCTCCGCGTGGCAACGCCCGGCTGCGGACGGTCGTGGAATGAGGCGGCGGCGGTGCCCGGCCTGGGCGAGTATTTAAACGCGAATATCCCGTCAAACTCAATCTGTCCCAGGGCGGAAATGGTGGCCACGTGGTCCTCTTCGGTCTCCCCCGGGAAACCGGCGATTATATCGGTGGTGATTGAAATGCCGGGCGTACGGCGGCGCAGTTGCTCAATCTTTCCCATGTAATCGGCAAAGCCGTAACGACGGTTCATGCGCGCAAGCACCCTGTCGGAGCCGGACTGGAGAGGCAGATGGATGTGTTCGCAGAGCTTTTCGAGCCCTCCTATCGCCTCGATCAGACCGGGCGAGAGGTCCCTCGGATGAGAGGTGACAAAGCGGATGCGGCTGATACCGTCCACGCGGTCCGCCATGGCCAGCAGGCCCGGAAAATCGACATCGCTCCCGTAGGAATTGACGTTCTGCCCAAGCAGTGTGACCTCCCGGAACCCCTCGTCCGCCAATCGCCGGATTTCTTCCAGTATGCCGCCGGAAGGGCGGCAAGTCTCCCTTCCGCGCGTGAAGGGCACGATACAATACGTGCAGAAATTGTCGCACCCGTACATGATGGAAACCCATGCCCGCGGTTTTCCCTTCCTCGCGGCCGGCAGTTCAAGCGACGAAATATCCTGATTTTCATCGAGAAAGACGAACCTGCCGCGGCGGGCGTTTTTGCCGTTGCAATCCGGATTGTCATTGCAATCCGGCAGCCCCATCGAATGCCCCAGCAGCTCTATGTTCTGCGGACCGGCTATGCAGTCCACAAACGGCGCCTTCCGTAAAAGTTCACGGCCCATCTGCTGGGCAACGCAGCCGGCAACGGCGATCTTCAGCCCGGGCCTCCGTTTTTTAAGCCCCCTGAGCCTTCCCAGCTCGCTCAGGAATTTTTGCTCCGCCTTCTCCCTTATGGCGCAGGTGTTGAAGACGATAAGGTCCGCGAGGTCCGCCTCCCCGTCCGGGACCTCCCGCAATCCGTTCCGGGCGAGGACCCCCGATATCCTTTCGGAATCGTGAAAGTTCATCTGGCAGCCGAACGTGCGAATGTAGAATGTCTTTTTTTCCACCGCCATCCGGTAATTATCCCAAATAAACCGTATCCTTGGCAAATCCCCTGCCCTCCCACAAAAAGCGCGTGGTCCCCCTCCAGGCGGATCCTCAAGGATCACCAGTGTTCGAATTGTATCCCATAGAAACAACAATCCCGGCGTAATGGGGCATTTGTATCTATAAGTTACACATGAATATATCGTCTCCCCGGGCCCGAAGCCGCCCGCGCGCAGCCGATTTCATTATTAATGCGGTCTTTTCCATGTCCGTCCGGTCCCGCAGCCGACTTTCCGTCAATGGCACGTGCCTTGCTTGTTGAATATGCAAGTGGCTTTCTTTTTATTGAGCGGACGCGCGCGGAAAAACTTGCCGGTTTTCAAGGAGAAATCGAGATGCCCGTAAAACCCGCATATCGTTGGATGTTGATTTATGTTCTGATCGCCCTTCTGCCCGCCGTCGCCTCATGCGCGAGGGGGGGGATGCGCACCGAGCAGGACCTCATGCAAAATTCGAAAAATAGCGGCAACCGGCTGGTGGACAAGTACAATCTCCAGATCGCCGCCCTGGGCGGGATGCAAAACGCGGCCGGCCACGGCCCTGATGCGGACTACGAGATAGGGCCGCAAGACCTCCTGGACATAAGCGTTTTCGAGGTCAAGGAGATGACGAACACTGTCCGTGTAAGCGGCAACGGATATATCGGCATGCCCCTTGTGGGGCGGATAAAGGCTGAAGGGCTCACGTCCGTCCAGCTTGAGGACCTTATCGCCAGGAAGCTTCGGCGTTATCTGCAGGACCCGACCGTAAGCGTATTCATAAAACAATACCGGAGCCAGCCGATCTCGGTCCTGGGGGCGGTAAGGGCCCCGAAGATTTATTACGTCACCGGACAGATGCACCTGCTGGACATGCTTGCGATGGCGGGCGGGCTTGCGCCCGACGCGGGCAACGTCTGCATCGTGCAGAGTGTCGGGAGCGGCAAAGACCCCAAACAGACCGTGGTGAACCTGGAGGAACTGTTGAACAAAGGACATGCCGGGCTCAATATCCCGGTGTACGGCGGGCAGATTGTGGATGTGCCCAGGGGCGGCATGTTCTTTGTCGACGGCGCCGTGCACAAACCCGGCTCCTTTCGCATAGAAGGCAACACCACGCTCACGCAGGCTATATCGATGGCCGACGGGTTCGCATATTCGGCCGTAAAATCAAACATCAGGATATACCGGGCGACCGGCACGGCCAAAAGGAAGATGCTAGCAGTCAATTACGAATCCATCCTGAAAGGCAAAAGCCCTGACTTGGCCCTCCAGGACAGGGACGTGATCATAGTGCCGGAAAACGGGTTCAAGTCCTTCCTGAGAGGGTTTTCAACCTTCATCGGCATGGGCCCTTTCAGCGTAGGCAGGTATGGCGGAGTTTACTAGAACATTTTATATCTGAAAATTGATTCCGAAGCTAAACAGAGAGGAAATCGTGGCACACAAGTTCTTCCGGTTGCGACGCGCCGTATGCCTTGAGTCGAGCCTCTTGCGGCCGGAAGCGGTTTTGATTTGAGATAGGTTCCAAGACAATCGGAGGCGGCATTAATGGACATGTCAGACGGCAGCCCGGATAAGCGAAACGAAACGGAAAACCACGAGATAAAACCCTACGAGCCCGGAACCCCGCCATCCAGGCAGATCAAGTTCGAGGAATTCATTCCGCCGCAGGAAACACATCTCAGGGACTACCTGGCGGTGATACTGCGGAGGAAGCGGGCTGTCATCCTGTTTTTCATCGCGGTCGTCGCCACGGTCACAGTCGCCAGTTTCACGATGAAACCCCTTTACAAGGCCACGGCCGTCGTGGAGATAGACAAGAAAAACCCGAATGTCTATGCGTTTCCGGAGGTCCAGCCGGCATTTACGGACGATCAATACTACCAGACGCAATACAAGGTGCTCAAAAGCCGGTCCCTAGCCAAAATGGTCATCGACAGCATGGGGCTTTACAACAGCCCGGTCTTCAATCCCGGCATGCGGCAAAGAGGAAGCCCCTTTCTGGCATCGGTCAAAAATTGCTTCACGTGGCTCTTTGCGTCCCGGACTAATGACGGCGGCCCTGCCGCTGGCGGCCCCGCCGCTGGCGGACAAACGGCCGGTCCGAAGCCGGTCGACGGGGAATACCGCTATCTGATAGACAAATTGATCGGGATGCTCGATATCACGCCTGTTAAAAATTCCCAGCTCGTGGACGTCTCCTGTATCGCGCCGGACCCTGCCCTCGCCCGGCAGACGGCCAACGCCGTGGCACGGACCTATATAGCCTTCAGCATGGGCAGGCAGCTTGACGCCTCCAGGCAGGCCAAGACGCTGCTTGAGCACCAGATAAACGCGCTCGAGACAAAGCTCAACGCCTCGGAGGCCGCGCTCAACGACTATGCCGAAAAAAACCAGATGCTCATCGTTGACGAAAAGGACGACAAGGAAAACATCATGATCGGCCAGCTTACGGCGACATCGCAGGCGATGAACACCTCGACTACAAGCAGGATCAAGGAGCAGGCGCTCGACAGCGTCCTTCGCCGCTCCGGAGGCCAAAATCCCATGGTCCTCAACAACCCCCTCGTCCTCGGCCTGGAAAGGCAATTCAATACGCTTGACGTCAAATACAGCAACCTCTTGATGATCTACAAGCCCGATTACCCGATGATGAAGCGCCTCAAAAGCCAGATGAACGCGATCAGGAGAAGGATAAACGCGGAAAGCACGAACATCATCAGGTCCGTGGCCGCCCAGTACAACACCGACCTGACAAGGGAGCAATACCTGAGCGCGGAGATTGAAAGGGAGAAACAGGGCATCCTCGGTTACCAGAAAAAAAACATCGGCTACCTGCTGCTTAAAAGGAACGTGGACGCAAACAGGCAGATTTATGACAGCCTGCTTCAGAGATTGAAGGAGGTGAGCGTTTCGGCCACGAGGACGCAGACCAATATCCAGATACTGGACAGCGCCGATCTGCCGGGCGTCCCGTTCAGCCCCGACAAGATGAAAAACATCCTGCTTGCGTCGGTCTTCGGGCTGATAGGGGGCGTCGGGCTCGCTTTTTTCATGGAATACTTCGACAACACATTCAGGAGCACCCACGAGATAGAAAGATCCACGCGCCTGCCCGCGCTGGGAATGATACCCATGCAAAAGCTCACGGGCCCGGCGGCGGGCCCGGTCAAACGCCCGCTCATAGCCTATTCCAGGAGCCGCAGTCCCGTCGCCGAGGCATTCCGCTCGATAGGCACTTTCATACTGCTGTCCTCTTCGGCCAAGCCTCCTAAAACGATCCTCGTGACAAGCCCCGGGGAAAAGGAGGGCAAGACGACCATCTGCATCAACACGGCCATGGCCCTGACGGAGTCCATGACGAACGGGATCATAGTGGACGCGGACTTGCGCAGGCCCAAGCTGCATCACTCCTTCGACGCCGAAAACTCCGTGGGTCTTTCCACCTTCCTCTCGGGCAACATCGGGTTCGAGGAAGGGCTCATCAAGAAGACAAAGGTAAAGGGGCTGGACATGATCACCTCCGGGCCGATCGCCCCGAACCCCTCCGAACTGATCGTCTCCAGGCGCATGAAAGAGCTGCTGGAGGCGCTCTATGCGATGTACGACTTCGTGATCATAGATTCGGCCCCCATCATGGGCATGCCCGACAGTGTCTACTTAAGCAGCATAGTGGACGGTTCGGTCATAGTCATAAGGGCGGGCAAGACCACCAGAAACATCCTTGCCGAGACGAAGAAGATATTCAGGAGCATTGACGCAAAGATACTGGGCGTTGTGCTGAACGGCATAAAGGAAAGCGACCTCAAGTACAATTACTATTCCAATTATTATTCATCATATTTCAAGGAAGGATAAAGGCGGCGGATGGATGAAAAAAGCGGGGGGCCGTTTCAGGAAGGGATGGAGGCAGGCGGGGGCAAAAACAGGTTCATGGCCGCCGCCCGGCTCATCCGCGGGATTTCAAGCGGCCGGCAACCGGAGGATATCTGCGAAAGCGGGGTTTATTCCTACGGGATAATCTCCGATGCCCTTGACAACCCGGAACTGGCCAGGTCCATATCCGAGGCCGCGATGGTCCCCTACGAGCTGGTCCGGCCCGCGGCCGGCAGGATAATCGAGCTTCTGCTCTGGAACGGTCAGGACAACCCCTTTACCTCGCTGGGACTTTCGCCCTTCGCCACACCGGAGCAAATCCATAGCAGATGGAAGAGGCTAATCTCGATCTATCATCCGGACAGGCGCATGGACGATCCGGCAAGCGAGGAAACAGCCAAGAAGATAAATGAGGCCTACGGCAGGGCCATCCGGATGAAATCCTCCGGCAAGGCCGGGACCGGCCCAGCAGGCCGAAGCGGCCCCGTTGCGGGCGCCGCCTTCCCCGGGGACCATGCCAGGGGTCCGGACCGGAACCGGGGGCCGCGCCAATCCGCAGGACCGAGTCGATCCGCAGGGCCGCTCCGGCCGGGGGGCGGCAACAGACGTCACTCCTCAATCCCCCTCATATTCCTGCTCGCCTCGGTGCTGCTGGCCTTTTTTTTCCTTATTCTTTTCCTCGGCGGGGAAGGCAGTCCCGGCTATACTGCTTCCGGCGGGAGACCGGCCCTTAGTGGACGCCCCTGCACTGGTCCTCTCCGCATGCCCCTTTGAGGCGGCAGGCAAGAGTATTGAACGCAAGAAGAATCCTTCGCTCCATGCGCAGCCTTTCCTCCGGGATCGACAGGGGGCGGAACTGCTCCGAAAGGGCGGCGGCCCTGTCCGGTATGGAGGCAAGCTCTTCGGAGACGAGCCGGCCCGTCTCCGTATCGAGGACCCTTGAATAATCGGAACTGGTGACAACCGAGATGGGAATCCCCCCCGCCACGCGGCTGAAGGCAAGGGCGTGCCTCTCGATCGATTCCAGGGCGGAAAGGGCGCACTTTATGGCTATGATCCTCCGGCCTGCGGCTTTGACGATGAAGTCCACCGAGCAGACCTCTTTTTCCCTCTCCGTGCTCACCTCGAAGGGGACGTCGACCTCTATCTCTTCCTCCCGGTAGCCCTTCCGCCTTGTCAGGAACTCATAAACGTTCTCACGGATGAAACCTGTCAGCATGACGCCGCGGCGCTCCTCTTCCAGGAGCTTGTCCAGTACCATCTTTTCATGATCTTCGTCCATGATAAGATTATACTATCACCCCGCGTTTTTATTCCAACCCGCGGACCTTCATCCCGTATTCCCGAATTTTCGGGGGTATGGGGCCTGAAGCCCCCCCATACATCGAGGCCGGGCGGCTTTAAGGCCCGCGCGCGAAATCCGGGGCGGGAATCCCGAAATCCTTGAAAATTTAGGGAAAAAAATATTATTCTAGACATATTCCCATGGGCAAACTGGAAAAATTGAGAAAGGGCATCGACGTGATCGACGGGGAAATCCTGAAGCTCCTCAACGATCGCGCCTCGCTTGCCATGGAGATAGGCAGGGAGAAAAAGGACCGCAACGTGAACTGCTACTCGCCGGAGCGCGAGAAAGAGGTGATGGAAAACATGTTGCGGCAGAACCCGGGGCCGCTTTCCAACGAGGCGCTGAGGGTCCTTTACCGGGAGATCATGTCCGCGTCCCGTTCGCTGGAAGAGCCGCTCAAGGTGGCCTATTTCGGGCCGCTCGCCACTTTCACGCATCTGGCCGCCATAAGGCATTTCGGCTCCTCGGCGGATTTTCTGCCGGCCGAAAGCATCAAAAACGTCTTTGCGGAGGTAGACGCCGGCAGGGCCGCCTATGGAGTGGTGCCGATAGAAAACTCGAACGAGGGGGTCGTCAATTACACGCTGGACATGTTCGTGGATTCCGACTTGAAGGTCGCGGGCGAGATAATGCTCGAGATATCCCAAAACCTCCTGTCCAGGAGCGGCCAGGCCGGCAAGGTGAAGCGCATTTACTCCTTCCTGCCCGCCACCGCCCAGTGCAAGGTATGGCTTGAGAAGAACATGCCGGCGGTCCCGGTGATAGACCCGGGCGGCAGCACCGCCAGGGCCGCCGAGATCGCCTCCGGGGACGATGAGGCCGCCGCAATCGCAAGCGAGGCGGCCGCGGGGCTTTATAACCTCAAATTCGTCGCCAGGGGCATCGAGGACGGCAAACACAATTTCACCCGTTTCCTCGTAATAGGCAGGGACTGCCCGAAAAAAACGGGCAGGGACAAGACATCCATCATGTTCTCGATAAAGGACCGTCCCGGGGCCCTCTTCGACATACTGTCCCCGCTCAAAAAGGCGGGCATAAACCTCACGAAGATAGAGTCCCGCCCGTCGAAGCGCAAGGCGTGGGAATATATCTTCTTCATGGACATGAAGGGACATATGGAGGACAAGCCGCTCAAAAAGGCTATCGAGAGAATAAAGCAGGACTGCCTGTACCTGAAGATCCTGGGCTCCTATCCCATGGTGGAAGATGATAAAAGCTCCTGATCACGTGCTCATGGTCAATGCCTACGTGCCGGGCAAACCCATTTCGGAACTGGAGAGGGAGCTTGGCATTAAAAACCCGGTGAAACTCGCATCAAACGAAAACCCCATGGGCCCGTCCGCCCGCGTCCTCGATGCGATTGCGGGGGCCGGCCGGGAGGTCAACAGATACCCCGACGGAGGCGGCTATTACCTGAAACAGGCCCTCTCCCGGCGGCTTGGCGTGGGACCGGACGCGATCATCCTCGGAAACGGCTCGAACGAGCTTATCGATATCGCGGTCAGGACGTTCATGTCTGCCGGCGAGGGGGCCGTAATGGCCACACCCTCTTTTGTCGTATATTCGATGTCCGTCCGGCTTGCCGGGGGAAAGGCCGTGCAGGTCCCTTTGAGTGATTTCAGGCATAACCTGGACGCGATGCGCGATGCCGCCGGCCCGGGAACTAAAATAAAAATACTTTTCATAGCAAACCCCAATAATCCGACGGGGACGATAAACTTCAGGGACGAATACGAACGGCTTTTTGCCGGCCTGCCGGAAGACGTCCTGGTAGTGATAGACGAGGCCTATATCGACTACGTGGGCCATCCGGATTACCCGGACAGCATGAAATACCTGTCTGAAGGCAAAAACGTGCTTGTCCTTCGGACGTTTTCAAAGATATACGGGCTTGCCGGCCTCAGGGTCGGCTATGGCATAAGCAAACCCGAAATACTGGCCCAGATGGAGAGGGTCCGGGCGCCTTTCAACACGAACTCAATCGGCCAGGCCGCCGCAATCGCCGCACTGGACGACGATGCCCATCTGGCCAGGTCCAGGGCCGCGAACGAGGAAGGCAGGGCTTTTCTCTACCGCGAGCTTTCGGCCCTGGGCATGGATTACGTGAGGACCGAGGCGAATTTCATTTATATGCCGGTGGACGACTCAAAGGGGCTTTTTAATGATCTGCTGATGGCCGGGGTCATAATAAGGCCCATGGGCGACAAGGCGGTCCGCGTTACGATAGGGCTTCCGGAGGAGAACAGCAGGTTCATTGACGCACTGAAGACGGTTTTGAAAATTCAGAGCCCCGGCCGGAAGCGATTTTGAGATATGTCCTAGAATAAATTTCATACCTGGAGGATGGACTTGGATATAATCGTAGTCAAGCCAGAAGCGACGGATGAGGAGATCAGGCACATAATCAAAAAACTTGAGGGACTCGGTCTTGCCGTCCAGGTTTCCAAGGGGACCGAGGTTACCGTCCTGGGGGTCATCGGCGACACCTCCAAGATAACCGAGGAGACGGACGACGCGTTCCGCGCGATACCCTGCGTCGAGAGCGTCATGCGCATACTGAAACCATACAAGCTTGCGAGCAGGGAGTTCAGGAAAACGCCCACGGTGATAAAAATCGGGGAAACGACGGTGGGCGGAAAGCGGATATGCGTCATCGCCGGGCCATGTTCCGTCGAGAACGAGACGATGATGCTTGAGACCGCGAAACAGGTAAAGAAGGCCGGGGCCAGCTTCCTCAGGGGCGGCGCCTTCAAGCCGCGCACTTCGCCTTACTCCTTTCAGGGGCTCGGGGAGGAGGGGCTCAAATATCTTGAGGCCTCCAGGCGGAAAACGGGGCTTCCCATAGTGACCGAGCTGATGGACCCCAGGGACATTGAAGTCGTGGAGAAGTACGCGGACGTGATACAGATAGGGGCCAGGAACATGCAGAATTTCAGGCTCCTGCTGGAAGTGGGCCAGAGCAGGAAACCCGTATTGCTCAAGCGCGGGCTTTCCGCGACCATCAAGGAATGGCTGATGTCCGCCGAATACATCATGAGCAGGGGCAACCACAATGTCATAATGTGCGAGCGTGGCATCCGGACGTTCGAGACATCCACCAGGAACACCCTTGATCTGAGCGCCGTGCCCGTGCTGAAGAAACTGACCCACCTTCCGGTGATCGTCGATCCGAGCCACGGCGTTGGGGTGCTTGAGCATATACCCGCAATGGCCAGGGCGGCGGTGGCGGCGGGCGCGGACGGGCTCATCATAGAGGTCCACCCCAATCCGGAAGAGGCCCTCTCGGACGGCGACCAGTCGCTCCGGCCAGAGATGTTCAAAAAACTGATGAAGGAGCTAGCTCCCGTGGCCAGGGCGGTGGGCAGAGAGATTTAGCGCGGCGCCGCCGCGCTGAAAGACGCAATGATTTTCAGGAAAACGGCAATACTCGGGGTCGGGCTCCTGGGGGGTTCGCTGGCGCTCGCCATGAGGGAAAAAGGGCTTACTGCGGAGATATCCGGTTTCGGCCGGTCCGCGGAGAACCTTGAACAAGCCAGGGCGAAGGGGATAATAGACTCCTGCCATCCCGGTGACCCGGCGGGTGCCGCGGCCGGCGCAGACCTCGTGGTCTTCGCGACCGGCGTGAGCGCCTTCGGGCAGATCGCAAGGGCCATAAAAGGCTCGCTGAAAGCAGGTTCCATCCAGACGGACGTTGGCAGCCTCAAGGGCGGACTCGTTTATGAGCTGGAGGAGATGCTGCCCCGTTTCGTCGGATGTCATCCCATCGCGGGCGGAGAGCGGTCGGGCGTCGGGGCGGCCACGGGGCGCCTCTTCGAGGGTTCAAAGTGCATCATCGCCAGGACAGGAAAGAGCGACCCGAAGGCTGTGGAAGCGCTGGAGGGGCTTTGGAGGGCGGTGGGCTGCCGGACCATGTTCATGGACCCTTTATTTCATGACGAGGTCTATGCCCTCGTGAGCCACCTGCCCCACCTCGTGGCCTATGCCCTCGTAAATACGGTAGGCGAGGCGGACGGCGATCTCATAGATTTTGCGGGCAAGGGGTTTCGGGATTCCACCCGCATCGCCATGAGCGCCCCGGAGATTTGGCGCGACATCTGCCGGATGAACGGAAAAAACATCCTGCGGTTCGCGGACGCCTTTAAAAAGCAACTGGAACGGCTTGAAGACCTTATAGGCGGCCCGGAGGACGCGGAGGCGCTGGAGCGGGAATTCGATTCCGCGAGGAGACTCAGGAGACGGCTTGAAAATGAAGATAACCAGTGAGCAGATGACCATTGGGCCCAGGGGCCCGCTCAAAGGCGAGATTTCGCCGCCGCCTGACAAGTCCATCTCACACAGGGCAGTCATGTTTGCCTCCATTGCCAGGGGGAAAAGCAGGATAGAAGACCTTTTGCTGGCCGCGGACACCGTCTCCACCCTGAATGCGATGAAATCCCTTGGCGCGAAGATAGAGGGTTACGGAAGGCCAAAAACCGTTGCCGGCTTCGGTGCCATGCACCAGAATTACGAGATAACCGGGGGCGGCCTGCACGGCCTCTCGGAGCCCGCCTCGTTCATAAACTGCGGAAATTCCGGCACAACCACAAGACTTCTTTGCGGGCTTCTCTCCGGCAATCCCTTTTTCTCGGTCCTCTCCGGAGACGAATCGCTCAACTCGAGGCCGATGAAGCGGGTGATCGAGCCGCTCACGCGGATGGGGGCGCGGATCATGGCCAGGGAGTCGGACTCCCGTCCGCCTATCGCGATCAGAGGCGGCGGGCTCAGGGGGATAGATTACGACATGCCTGTTTCCTCGGCCCAGGTGAAATCGGCGCTCATGCTTGCCGGTCTGTACGCGGACGGCGAGACCGTTATAAGTGAGCCCTGCACTTCCAGGAACCATACTGAAGTGATGCTTCGTTCAATGGGAGCGGAAGTAGAGGAAGAATGGGAAAATGAAACAGGAGACAGAGTCGGAGAATTTAATTACACAAACAAGGCACATATAATAAAAATACGAAAGCCTGCTGAAGAGCTGGATCCTTTCGAAATCAAGATACCCACTGATTTTTCCTCGGCCGCCTTCTTCATAGTAGGCGCGCTGATAACCAAAAATTCCGAAGTCCGCATAAAAAATGTCTCCTTGAACCGCACAAGGACCGGGCTTTTGGGAGCGCTTCAATTAATGGGTGCAAAAATAGATTTTTTAAACGTGCGTGAGCCGGGCTCCGGCCCTCAAAAAGAACAGGAGGCTATCGGAGACCTGTTCGTAAAAGGGGCTCAGGAACTTAAAAAAATAAATATAGACAGGTCAATGGTCCCGCTCATGATAGACGAAATCCCCATCCTCTGCATCGCCGCCGCCTGCGCCCGCGGCCGCTCCGTGATCAGGGGCGCGGCCGAGCTTCGCGTAAAGGAATCGGACCGCATAAAGGCCATGGCGGCGGGGCTTGCGGCCATGGGCATAGCGGTTGAGGAATTCGAGGACGGGCTGGCCGTAACAGGCGGCGAGATGCGCGGGGCAAAAATAGATTCGTTCGGGGACCACAGGATCGCCATGGCATTTTCCATGGCCGCGCTTGCCGCCCGCGGGCAATCCACGATAAACGGCGTGGAGGCGGTCGGGATATCCTATCCGGGGTTTTTCCGCGCGCTGAAGAGGCTTTTGAAATAATTGGGTAGGGTCGTGGCCATAGATGGCCCCTCCGGGGCGGGCAAAAGCAGCGTGGGCAGGGCGCTGGCCCAGGCGCTTGGATTTCATTACCTGGACACCGGCGCGCTTTACAGGGCGACGGCCCTCGCGCTCCTGAAAAGAGGCGTCTCCGCGGACGCGAGCGACGAACAGATAAAGGCGGCCCTCGAAGGGCCCGCAGCCCGGGACAGGGCGCGGATAGAATTCAGGGACGGGCGGGTCTTCCTGGACGGGGCCGACGTCTCGGATGAGATAAGGACAAAAGAGGCCGGCCATTATTCCTCGGTCTTTTCGGCCAGGGGGCCGGTGAGGCAATTTCTGCTTCCGCTCCAGAGAAAGCTGGCAAGGCGGACGGACCTGGTGGCCGAGGGCAGGGACATGGCGACCGTGGTCTTCCCGCGCGCCTGGAAAAAGTTTTACCTGGACGCCTCGCTTGAGGAAAGGGCCCGCCGGAGATATGAGCAGTCGAAGGCCGCGGGAATGAAGGTCTCAAGACATGACGCCGTGGAGGACGTTTCCCTGCGCGACAGCCGGGACTCGAAAAGAAAGCTCGCGCCCCTTAAAAGGAGCAGGCAGGCCATTTACCTGGACACCACGGACCTCTCGCTGGAGGAAGTGATAAAAAGGATGCTCTCCGCCATAAAGGGCCGGGAGCATACATGATCCGGACATGACGTATCATTTTTTCAGGAAGACCTTCGACCTCTATTTCAGTCTCTATAACAGGCTTGAGGTGCAGGGACGGGAGTTCATACCGCCCACGGAGGGTTTTATCGCGGTCTCAAACCATACGAGCTATCTGGACCCGCTTGTGCTCGGGGCCGCCGTCCGAAGGCGCATGACCTTCCTTGCGAAGAAGGAGCTTTTCGGCATCCCGCTCGTGGGTACTTTCGTTGGCAGCTTCTCCGTGCCCGTGGACAGGGACAGGACGTCTCACGTGTTGATCAGGGAACTGGTCAGGCGCCTTGGCGCCGGTGAAGGGGTCGCCATGTTTCCGGCGGGCGGCAGGGACAAGGAAGGCGACGGCTCGGAGGCGGGTTTCAAGCGCGGGCTGGGGCTGCTGGCCAGGCTCTCCAACACGAGAATTTTGCCGGCGTATATAGCCGGGACGGACGAATCGCTGCCGGTGGGCGGGAAATTTCCAAGGCCATCGAAGATAACGGTCCGGTTCGCCCCGTGCCTGGATGCCGGCAAAAACGAAAACGACGCGGAGCAGTTGGTCCTGATGGCGATGGAAAGCATAAGGGGGCTCAGGCGGGCCGTAGACAAAAGCAAAAACAAAAAACCATGAAACTGATAATTGCAAAGAGCGCGGGTTTCTGCTTCGGGGTAAAAAGGGCGATAAACAAGGCCTTCGAGGTGGCGAAGACGGACAGCAGCGTATTTACCCTGGGGCCGATCATCCACAATCCCCAGGTGATAGAGGCCCTGTCGGCCAGGGGTGTCGGTGTCGCCGACAGCATTGCGGACCTGAAACGGGCCAACGCGAAAAAGGTGATCATAAGGACGCACGGGATCTCGCTGGAGGACATAAGCAGGCTCAAGCAGGAGGGATTCGAAGTGGCGGACCTTACCTGTCCCTATGTAAAAAAAGCGCAGCATTATGCTAAACTTCTTAAGGAAGAAGGCTACCAGGTAGTCATTCTGGGCGATATCGAACATCCTGAAGTGATCGGCCTGAAGAGCTATGCCGGAAAAAACGCCTGGGTGGTAAAGGACGCGGAGGGCCTTCCCAGGGAGGTAAAGAGCAAGGTCGGTCTAATCGTGCAGACCACACAGCCTGTAGAGGCCCTCAAAAAGCTGATTTCGAAGGTGGTTGAGCAAACAAGACAGATGAAAGTTTATAATACGATATGCAGCTCGACCGCGCTTAAGCTCAAGGAGACGGAGGAAGTTGCGAAGGGCGCGGACGTGATGTTGGTCGTGGGGGGCAGAAACAGCGCCAATACGACCCAGCTTGCCAGGCTTTGCGAGCATCTGGCGGTGCCCGTTCACCACATAGAAACCGCTGCCGAACTGCGGCTCGACTGGTTCGGAGGCGTCCGGAAGATCGGACTGACCGCTGGTGCGTCCACTCCGGACTGGATTATAGAGGAAGTAATTAAAGTTTTGAAGGATATGGGAGGATGTAAGGACAATGGAAATTAACGAAAACGATCTTCAAAGGATGTACGAGCAGAGCTTTCACGAGATCGAGGCCGGCACTCTGATAAAGGGCAAGGTGATTTCGGTAAAGGAAAACGGCGTGGTGGTGGACGTGGGATACAAGTCGGAGGGCTTCATCTCCAGGGATGAATTCTCCGAGCAGGAGATGCAGGATATCCATTACGGAGACGTCCTGGAGGTATATGTCCAGCAGCTCTCCGATTCCGAAGGCATGGTGGTTCTTTCAAGGAGGAAGGCCATAAGGATAAAGGCCTGGGAATACGTCGAGGACGCGCTCAGGAACGAGGAGCCCGTCGAGGGCGTTATAACCGGCAAGACAAAGGGCGGGCTTTTCGTCGATATTTACGGATTGAAGGCCTTTCTGCCGGGCTCTCACGCCGGTGTCAAGGTGAGCGAAATCGATTCATCCATCGGGCAGAAATTGAAATTCAAGGTGCTGAAGACCAACAACAAGCACACGACACTGGTCGTCTCCAGGAAAAGCCTCATGGATGAGGAGAGATTGAAAAAGAAGGCCGGGACGCTTGAGCGCCTCCAGGAAGGCTCCGTGCTCCAGGGGACGGTCAAAAACATCACCGATTACGGCGCGTTCATAGACCTTGGGGGGATAGACGGGCTGCTTCACATATCGGACATGTCATGGGGAAGGATTTCGCACCCCTCCGAGATGCTCAAGGTCGGCCAGGAAGTGGAAGTGCTTGTGCTGAAGTTCGACCCCGCCAATGAGAAAGTCACCCTGGGGTACAAACAGAAGATGCCCGATCCGTGGAGCAACGTCGCTGAAAAATACCCCGCCGGCATGAAGGTCTCCGGCAAGGTGGTGAGCATAACGGATTACGGGGCTTTCGTAAAGGTGGAGGAAGGCCTTGAAGGGCTGGTCCATGTCTCCGAGATGGACTGGGCGCCCAAACCCAAGCACCCCTCGAAATATCTTCAGCCGGGCTCCGAGGTGGAGGCCCTGGTCCTTAAGGCGGACGCCGGCGAAAGAAGGCTTTCGCTGTCGCTCAAGCAACTGAAACCCTCCCCATGGCAGATGGTGGCTGAAAACTACGCGCCGGGCAAGGTCATCTCCGGCAAGGTAAAGAGCATAACCGATTTCGGCGTCTTCGTCGGCCTGCCGGAGGGAGTGGACGGCCTTATCCACATCTCCGACATATCCTGGACCAAGCACATCAAACACCCCCTGGAGGTCATCAAGAAGGGGCAGAAGGTCGATGCGATGGTGCTCAGTGTCGAGCCGGAAAAAGAAAGGATTGCTTTGGGCCTGAAACAGATGAGGCCCGATCCCTGGACGGATGAGATACCGCAGAAATTCCGCCTGGGTTCGGAGGTGGAGTGCGCGGTGCTGCGGCTCACCGATTTCGGCATATTCGTGGAGATGCCGGGCGAGATAGAGGGGCTCATCTATTCGTCCGAGACCATGAAGGACGATGACAACCCCATCAAGGAAGGCGACACCCTCTGGGCAAGGATCATAAAGATAGACCTGGAAAACCGCAAGATCGGCCTCAGTATGAGGAACGTCAAGACGCAGAGGGTCCATTCGGAGGGATAAGGCGAATTTGAAAAAACTCTGCCTTGTGCTCTCGGGGCTGGTGGTGCTTCTTCTTGTCTTCGGGGCGGTGATGGCGATCTTCTCCAGGATACAGACCGGAGAAAAAATAGGGCTCATCAGGATACAGGGCGCGATAACGGATTCGGACGGCATAATTAAAACGCTCGACGGGTATGTCGATGACCCCTCGATAAAGGCCATCGTCCTGAGGATAAACAGTCCCGGCGGCGGCGTGGCCCCTTCGCAGGAGATCTACGAAGAGGTCAAAAAGGCCGCCACGAAAAAATACGTGGTCGTGTCGATGGGGTCGCTCGCCGCCTCCGGGGCCTACTACATATCCGCGCCCGCGACCCGGATATTCGCTGACCCCGGCACGATAACCGGCTCCATCGGCGTCATCATGGAGGTGCCTGATGTCCACGGGCTCCTGAACAAGGTGGGGATAAAGGCCGAGGTCATCAAAAGCGGAAAAAACAAGGACATCGCCTCCCCCTTCAGACCGATAAGCCCCGAACAGCGGCGCATCCTTCAGACGGCCCTCGACACCGTGCACGATCAGTTCATTGACGCCGTGGCCAGCGGCAGGAAGATACCGGTTGAAAGGGTAAGGGCGCTCGCCGACGGACGCATATTCACCGGCCAGCAGGCCAAGGCCCTTCATCTCGTGGACGCCCTGGGCGATCTGCCGGACGCCATAGCCGCCGCCAAGACCATGGCCGGCATCAAGGGCAGGCCGACTATCATGGAAAAAAAGAAAGGCCAGGGGATTCTGAGCCTCATCGGCTCGAAGATAAACTCGAATATAAGGATTCCGGATATCTTTCCTTTTTTCAAGATGAGCTATATATTCTCCCCATAGGAGGGTAACAAAATTTATGACCAAGTCCGGGCTTATTGAAAAAGTCGCGACTAAAGTCGAGGGCCTGACACTGAAACAGACGGAGATAATAGTCGATACCGTATTCGACAGCATGAAGGAGGCCCTTGCCGGCGG